>NZ_VOYO01000002.1:0-286338 GCF_013420255.1 Acinetobacter sp. YH01021 | reverse complement strand
TGTTCCATTTTAGAGATTTGTTTAAGATAAGATATAACTCATTGAGATGTGTCATAGTATTCGTCGTTAGAAAACAATTATTGTGACATTATTTCAATGAGTTATCTATTTTTGTCGTGTACAGAGAGTCTTTTTAGTAGAAGGATGATTCGCGTTAATATGACTAGTGTTATCCGGTCGATATAGTTTGATCTAAAAGATTTTACAGTCCTATCTTATAAATCCTAAAAAATAAAAAACCAGCGAATCGCTGGTTTTTTATTGCAGATTATTTTAGCCAAACACACGCATTACGGCTGCGATTAATACCCAAAGAATGGCAATCGCTACGATGGGTTCAACAATCTTTGCCCATGTTGGGGTATTGATAACAATGACTTCTTCGACATCTTGATGCTGCTGATTCTGGCTTACCATTTGATTAAACTCCTTCATTGATGCTTCCAATGATAGCTCTTCTTGCACAATTGGTTTAGAGCCTTTGAGTTCTGTTAGCTTGTTTGTTGTCCAAACCCAATCATCTGCTTGACCAGATAAATGTTCAATTTGCCCGGTCAGTAATTCCTGAATGCTATGGATATTATGGTTGCCGGTATCATGCAGTTGTTTTAATTCAATAAGCTGTAAATGAAAAATTTCTGAAGTGCTGTGCTCAAGCTGGGCTCGATCCAGAGTGGATTGATTTTCCGGACTGGTAGCGAGATGACGCACGATTTCCAGGATATATAATTCATCAGGATGATTGATTTCATTATAAATTTTTTGTGGGTTATGACGCCATTCAGTAATAAGTTTTCCTAAAGTTAAGGCATTGATTTCTGATATATATTTTCGTCTTTCTTCTTTTGTATATTCTTTTAGAAGCTCAGGCTTTTGAGTCTCTATCTGTTCAACAAAATATTGTACTAAATCAAAAGCCATTCACTTGCTCCATTATTTTTAATCTAATAGTCTTAAAGTCGGTTTTTTCTTTGGTTGTTCAGTTTGTTCTTCAGTGCTTGATTTTAAAGCATCTTCATCATTTTGTGTATGCTCATATTCACCTGGATCAAAGAATAAACCTTGACCATTTTCACGTGCATAAATACCGAGTACTGCTGCCATAGGCACATAAATATCACGAGAAACGCCACCAAAGCGAGCCGAGAAGCTAATGGCATCATTGCTCATATGCAGCGCATGCACGGCATGTGGCACAATATTCAGAACAATCTGTCCATCTTTAATAAACTGCTCAGGAACCATGGTATTTGGGCGTGTGGCATCCACCAGCAGGTAAGGCGTCATATTGTTATCGCAAACCCACTCATAGATTGCACGTGCCATATAGGGACGGGTAGGGCTAAGGCTGAATTCTTGTTCGGACATGATGTTTCTCTACGGATGCTTGAGTTGCGCTGAATAACGGTTCTTTTCCTGCAATGTCATGGATTTTACAAAGGCAGGACGACTAAAAATTCGTTGGCAATATAAATAAAACGGACGGCATTGCTGCTGTGGTAATTCTACGCCCATCTGTTTCAGACGGATAAAAATTGGTGCCAACATACAATCCAGGATACTAAATTGTTCAGACATAAAATAGGGAAAATGCTGGAATAGTGGCATTAGTGAAATCAGGATATCCTGTAACTGCTTTTGTGCCTGAGTTCTGGCTTTCTTATCCAGCGTATCAGGATGGCGTAACATGAGATCAGCCAGTTTCAGCCAGTCATTTTCAAAGCGCCAGATGTATTGTCGTTGCTCTGCCCGGGGCATCGGAGCATCGGCATACAGTTTATTCTGACGATAACGATCATCTACATATTCTGAGATAATAGAAGTATTAAATAATTTAAGTTCATTTTCGATCAGCATCGGCAATTGATTATAAGGATTGAGACTGGCCAGATCCTCATCATCGGCATCCACCAAAATCAGGTTATATTTAATCTGTTTTTCGGTAAGCACATAGCGAATCCAATGGGAACGAAAGTCATCGGCATGACTATAGAGAGTGATTCCTTGAAGAGGCGCGCTTTCGACTGACATAAATCCTGATGAGCTTCTAATGAATAGACTAGGATACTAAAATTCAACCTAAAAAGCACCAAGCATCAAAGATCAATCGGCTTGAGCCAAGGTAGATTATAAGAAAAACAACTGGAGGAAAATAAGATGCTGATCAAGCTTCCTGTCATTTTGCTGTTTATCTGTATTGGGATCGCAAATTATTATTTGATGAAGTCATTCTGGTGTCACGAAGGGGTATGGGGTAAGGATGTACATGAACAATAACAAGAAAAAAGTTCTAAATGACCCACTAACCGCCATAAAAAAACCCTGGAAAATCCAGGGTTTTTTGTCCGATTCGGTAAACGAATTAACGTTTAGAGAACTGAGGACGTTTACGAGCTTTACGTAAACCAAGTTTCTTACGTTCAACTTCACGAGCATCACGAGTAACGAAACCAGCTTGACGAAGAGCAGGTTTTAAAGTTTCGTCAGAAGCGATCAATGCACGAGTAATACCGTGACGGATAGCGCCTGCTTGACCACCAATACCACCACCAGCAACAGTGATGTAAAGGTCATATTTGTCAGTAGCTTCAAGAAGCTCAAGTGGTTGGTTAACAACCATACGAGCAGTTTCACGACCGAAATACTGTTCAAGAGTACGGTTGTTAATTACGAGTTTACCAGTACCAGCTGATAGGAAAACACGTGCAGTTGCGGTCTTACGGCGACCTGTACCATAATTAGTAGCCATGTGCTGTTATCCCTTAGATGTCCAAAACTTGTGGCTGTTGAGCAGCGTGTGGATGCTCAGTACCTGCATACACTTTCATTTTCTTGATCATTGCATAACCAAGAGGACCTTTAGGTAACATACCTTTAACAGCTTTTTCTAGAACTGCTTCTGGTTTGTGAGCGATTAACTTTTCAAAGTTAGTCTCACGGATACCACCAGGGAAACCAGTGTGGCGATAGTATTTCTTATCTTGTGACTTTTTACCAGTCACAGTGATTTCTTCAGCATTGATAACAACGATGTAGTCGCCAGTGTCAACGTGAGGAGTATAAGAAGTTTTATGCTTACCGCGTAAACGACGAGCGATTTCAGTCGCAAGGCGACCTAAAGTTTTGCCAGAAGCATCAACAACGTACCAGTCGTGTTGAACTTCAGCTGGCTTAGCGCTGAGAGTTTTCATTAAACCACTACCTATTATAGTTGGTTTGGACTATGGAATCTGTCCAAACTAAAGGAGACGCGATTCTAAACGAATACATGAAGAATCACAAATGAAAATTAAAATTTCAAGCGCTGTATTTTATCTAATCTCCCTGATGAAAGAAAGACCTAAGCCTTTATATGCTACAAAAACTGCAACTATATTTGTAACCATAGTTTCAATGGTATCAAAATATTGATTTATAAGTACTCTTTGCAATGATTACTACAGCGTAGGCGTGATCGGGTTATAATATTTCTCAGCTTTGCCAAATTGAGAAGATGATGCTGCCTTTATATGTCACCAGTGGGGAACCTGCCGGAATTGGTCCTGATATTTGCCTGAGTCTTGCAGATCGTGTTGATGAGCGCCCAATTGTGGTATTGGCGGATATTCATATGCTCGAGCAACGTGCTCAGGTACTCAAATTATCGGTTGAGCTGATTGAATATCAAGGACAGGAGTCATCTTCAGGCATCGGTCAGCTATTTGTAGAGCATGTTCCCGTGCAGCAAGACGTCGTATTGGGTGAGCTGAATCCGAACAATGCGGCTTATGTACTGGAGCAACTGCGTCGATCCGCAGACTATGCCATGTCAGGAAAAAGTATCGGCGTCGCGACTGCGCCTGTACAAAAGTCCGTGATAAATGAAGCGGGCATTTCTTTTAGTGGTCATACCGAGTATTACCAGGAATTTGCTGGTGTTCCACGTGTAGTCATGATGCTGGCCACCAAAACTTTACGCGTGGCCTTGGCCACTACCCATCTTCCGCTTCGTGCCGTGGCAGATGCGATTACGCCTGAACGCTTGCATCAGGTGATTGATATTCTGATTCACGACCTGAAATCCAAATTCAAGATTGAACAGCCGAATATACTGGTTTGCGGTTTAAATCCGCATGCCGGGGAGGGCGGTTATTTGGGGATGGAAGAAATTGAAGTGATCAATCCGGTACTCGAAAGCTATCGTGCCCAAGGGATCAACATGAGTTTAAGCCTACCTGCTGATACTTTATTTACTCCAGAAAACCTAAAAGATGCTGATGCTGTTCTGGCGATGTATCACGATCAGGGCTTACCTGTGTTAAAATCACAGGGCTTTGGTGAAGCCATTAATATTACCCTCGGCTTACCGTTTATTCGAACTTCTGTTGATCATGGCACAGCACTCTCCCTTGCGGGGACGGGACTTGCGAAAAGTTCCAGCCTGCACGTTGCTGTCGATTTAGCCCTCGATCTGGCGCGCCACTGATTATTGTTCATCACTCACGTTGGAAATGTTTTTATGTATCAAATTAATGCCTTAAACCCAAAAGATGAAGGGCATCAGGCTCGAAAAAGATTTGGTCAAAACTTTTTACATGACCAGCGTGTCATTGCCAAAATTGTACGCTCAGTCAATCCGCGTCCAGGTCAGAACATTCTAGAAATTGGCCCGGGTCTGGCCGCTTTGACTTCACCTTTAATTGGTGAATGTGATGCCTTAACCGTACTTGAGCTGGATCGTGATCTGGCTGCTGGCCTGCCGGGTCGTGTGCCGCATCCTGAACGTTTAACCATTATTGAAGCCGATGCATTGAGATATGATTATTCTCAATTGTTCCAGGAAGATCGTCCATTACGTGTCGTCGGTAACTTGCCCTATAATATTTCAACGCCACTGTTATTCCATCTCTTGGAATTTGGTGACAAAGTGCAAGACATGCATTTCATGCTGCAAAAAGAAGTGGTAGACCGCATTACCGCATCACCCAATACCAAAGAATATGGCCGTCTGTCGGTGATGATTCAATATTTCTGTAAACCGACTTTCTTGTTCGAAGTGCCACCTGGATCTTTTAATCCGCCTCCAAAAGTAACTTCTGCGGTATTCCGTTTAGAGCCTTATAAAGTTAAACCGATTGTGGCGAAGAATGAAAAAGCGCTGGCACGTCTGGTATCTCATGTATTTACCCAGCGTCGTAAAACCTTGCGTAACAGCTTGAAGGGTATGTTGGTCGAAGAGGGTTTTGAAAAAGCGGGTGTTGACCCGATGGCACGTCCAGAAACCCTGACCCTTGAACAGTTTGTTGCACTTTCAGATCAAATGCTGGCTTAAATTACGATGAACCGTACTGCTCGATATAATTATGTGATTGGTGATGTTCAAGGCTGTTTTGAGGCTTTGAAAGCTTTGCTTAAAGAAATCAAGTTTGATGCAGATCGGGATTTTATCTGGTTTGCCGGAGATTTGGTTGCACGTGGTGAAAACTCAATTGCAGCATTGCGGTTTATCAAAAAGCTGGCTGAGCAAGGTGCGGCTGCGACGGTCTTGGGAAATCATGATTTGACTTTGCTGGCTTATGCCCGCGGCATCAAACCGGTGAAAGAAAAAGACAATGTCCGTGATGTGATTGATGCGATCGACAGTGATGACTTGATTGAATGGCTGCGCAAACAGCCAATGTGTCTATTTCCAAATGAGCAGACTGTTCTGACGCATGCTGGGATCCCGAATATCTGGAGTGCAGAAAAAACTGCTCAATTGGCACAAGAAGTTGAAGCAATCATTGCTCATGATGACTTTGAGGTGCTGGATGATTTCCTGAAAGAAATGTTTGGGAAAGAACCAGCACTCTGGTCGGATCAGCTACAAGGCCATGAACGTATTCGCTGTATCGTGAATTACTTGACCCGTATGCGTTTAACCGATGTAGAGGGACGTCTGGAATACAGCTTTAAAGATGCGCTGGATGATCCAATGCCGGAAGGTTTTAAACCTTGGTTTGAGTTTGAATCACAGGCTGCGAAAAGTCATCAGATCCTGTTTGGTCACTGGGCCGCCTTGAATGGTAAAACCATTTCGAACAAGATTCAGAATGTAGATGGCGGTTGTGTCTGGGGTAATCAACTGATGGCATTCCGCCTAGAAGATCAGCAGATGTTTGCAGTAGATAATCCGGTGATGTAAGTAAAGCTATTAAAAAAGCCACGTGATTACGTGGCTTTTTTAGTTTTAAAATTTAGTCTGCTCGAATCCAGGTCTGGTTACGGCCTAGAACTGAAACGCCTATGCTGGCACGTAAGGTTAAACGTTTACCGGTATTGTTTAAACGCATTTTTGCATCATAAATTTTACCTGCCAATGGATCGATAATACGACCTTTATCATAGTTCTTGGTGCCTTCAACCAGTTTTAGGCCTTTTAAAATGGTCATGCCTAAAATAGGCTGATTGGTATAAGGTGCAGGGCAGTTATTGCATTTTTCACGTGGATTATAGTCTGGGCGAGGCGTGATTTTTACAATTTTGCCTGAATAGGTATTATTTGCTTCTTTGCTAATGACGATAATCGCTTTAGCCGCCCCCGTTTTATCATCAATTTGTTGCCAGGTCCCGGTAATATCGTTTGCCCACAAATTCGTCATACATCCTGCTGTAAGCGCGGCAAGTAATATTTTTTTAAACATAGAGAGTCATTCCAAAGAATTTTTATCATCGCCCGCTCATGTTAGAAATCTTACTAAAATAGTCAACACTTATCTGAATACTATAGAGTTGATACACTAAAAAAAGCTGCCAATTTGGCAGCTTTTTTGAATAATGAGAATTAGGTATTAATCTTGGCGAATCCAGGTCTGGCTACGGCCTAAAGCGGACACACCCACATAACCACGCAAGGTTAAACGTTTACCATTGGCATTTAGACGCACTCGAGCGTCATAAACTTTACCTGCCAATGGATCAATCACTTTACCTTTTTCATAATTGTTGGTGCCTTCCACATGTTTTAAGCCAGTCAATACATCCATGCCCATGATCGGCTGATTGGTATAAGGCGCGGGACATTTATTGCAGGTCTTTTGTGGAGTATAGCCTGGACGTGGAGTCACTTTGATAATTTTTCCAGCAAAAGTTCCATTATCATTTTGACGAATTTCAATAATTGCTTTTGGTGAGCCGGTTTTATCATCAATTTGCTGCCAGATGCCCGTCAGATCCTGTGCATAAGCAGTCCCAGTTATCAGTGCAGCGATGAACATTAATCCTAATTTAGTTTGTTTCATTATATTTATGCCTTTTTTATAGATGAATAAAATATCCCCAACACAAAAGTGCTGTTTTTATTAATCCTGGCGAATCCAGGTTTGTGTGCGACCAATCGCAGAGATCCCGATATATCCACGTAAAGTCAGTCGTTTCCCATTGGCAGAAATCCGCCCTTTTAAATCATAAATTTTGCCGGTGAGTGGATCGAGTACCCGGCCATGTGCATAGTTATTTTTGGTGGTGGGTTTCAGTCCTTTAATAACGTCTAATCCCAAAATCGGTTTATCGGTATAAGGTGATGGACATTTGACACATTTTTCTCGTGGTGTATAACCTGGGCGAGGTGTGACTTTAGTAATCGTTCCGGTATAGGAGCCATCAGCCTGAGTTTTCATTTCAATCAATGCTTTAGGTGAGCCGGTTTTATCATCAATCTGTTGCCAGAGACCAGATAACTCCTGAGCAAAGGCCATAGAGCCTGTGAATAAAGAAGCTGAAAAAACAGTTAAAATTGCGATTTTATACATGCGATATCCTTATCCTTATTTTTTTATGAACATTCACCTAATTCCATGTGGTGAACGATGATGCAAACTACGTTAATACACTTTCATAATCTATATTGCATGAAAAAAGCATATGTTTAATATTCATACAACCTAATGCATTAAAATGCAAGTTTCTATCTACTAAAGCATAACTCCATCACATTTTTTTAATTAAGCAGGAATTAATCCTGCTTAATCCAGGTTTGACTACGGCCAAGCGCTGATACCCCGATATAACCACGTAGAATAAGACGTTTCCCATTGGCACTTAATTTTGCTTTGGTGTTATAAAGATTCCCTGATAATGGATCAAGCAGCTTGCCTTGAGCAAAACTGTTATTGCCAACGTGCTTTAAGCCAGTGAGCACATCCAGGCCGAGAATAGGTTTATTGGTATAAGGTGCAGGACAGGACACACAGTTTTCTTTCGGGGTATATCCAGGACGCGGGGTGATTTTTGTGATCTTGGCAGCATAGACGCCGGAAGCCGTCTCACGAATTTCCAGGAATGCTTTAGGTGAACCAGTTTTGTCGTCAATATTTCTCCATGTCCCTGAAAGGTCAGAGGCCAAAGCCAGATGGCTGAAAGAGGCTAAAAGTAAAGTTGAAAAAAATTGAACCTTATTCATATATCTGTTCCTAGGTTGGATTAGTGTTCTTACTCTATAGTAAGAACGATTACCACACAAAACAAATGAATAATTTGATTCACTAGTCACATTTTTTGCAAATAAAGTATAAAAGTTGGCAACCAGATTGCGGTAAAGACCGCATTTACCGCCATGCCAAAAGCAGCATAACGACCTGCAACACTGCCGCGTTGCCAGGCCTGAGCTGTACCAATAGCATGTGCGGCCAGTCCTAAAGCCAGTCCGGAAGCGCGCTCATCATTGATATGTCTCAGAATAAATGGAGAAAAAGCTGCACCAATCACACCAGAAAGAATCACGATCAGAATGACCATGCTGATGGGTGCATCCAGCAGGGTGGCAATATTAATCGCAATTGGAGTAGTCACGGCACGGGTAGCAAACGCCATAATGTCTGCAGAGGACATATGCAGCAGATAAGCCAGTCCCATCGGCAAGGCGACAGCACTAATACTGGCAAAAACTAAAATGCCGATAATGGCCTTGAGCGGCAGGTCATCATAGCGCATCGCGGCCAGAGGGATAGCCAATGCGACGGTCACATAGCCGAGTAAATGGTTAAAGAGTGGATTAACTTCATCCATGTAATTTTCATAGGGAATGCCTAGCACAAATAAAATCGCCAGTACAAAGAACATGCTGAACACGATGACGGGAATTTGCGGTATGAACCGGTTACAGGGTTTGGCAATCAGATAGGCGCTGAGCGTAACCGCAAAGCCATACAAAATAGATAACATGCGGAACTCCTATAACCAGCGCTTGGCCATTTTGGCGTAAATCCATAAAGGAATCAGGGTGCTGAAAAACATGATGAACAGAAAGGCCGGAATTTTCTGGCCCATATGTACCAGCATCATCAGTGCACCTGCACTGACAGGCAGGAAAGCAAAGGCGCTTTCCTTCATCAGTTTGTTATTGGTATCCACGAGGCGAGCGGGGAGTTTGCCAAAGTAGCGCCAGGTAAACAGCGCAATTAAAAGACTCAATAACCCGACCAGATTGCCTAATTCAGGATGATTCAGTTGGGTCATTAACCAGACCGAAGCTTCCCGAAAGACAATAATAAGTAACAGGGTGCCGATCCATGCTGGCCAATCTATTCGTTTTATCCAGTTCATTGCTATGATCTTTAATATTAATAAGTTTACTTATCAAGTTTTACTCGATCTTTGACTGGATTTCAAACGCTTCCAGTGGACGCTGAAATTGCTGCGCCTGTTTGCCTAGAATTTCATCTAAAGGTAAATGCGCCTGTTTAATCAACTGTTCCAGTTTTTGTGGGGCAATTCGAATATGCAGATGCAGTTGGCCTTCATCATCATAATGTTCAGACTGGATCACATTCAGACCATAGAGCTGGTTACGCAGCTTGCCGTAGGCAGGTTTCAGGATTAAATCGAAGGACTGTAGTTGCCCCATCAAGGACTCATGTACCGCTTTACGCAGCAGGTCGATACCTTCGCCAGTATGTGCCGAAACATAGACCCGTTCCGGTTCACCTGGACGTCGATAAATAATTTTGGCTTCTTCACCGCTACAGTCAATTTTATTGTAGACCTGAAGGATGGGAACATCGGCCCCAATTTCTTTCAGCACTTTGTCAACGGCTTCAATCTGTTCCAGCATCTCTGGGCTACTTGAATCAATCACATGCAGTAACAGTGTGGCTTCAACGGTTTCTTCCAGCGTTGCCTTAAAGGATTCTACCAGTGAATGGGAAAGATTACGGACAAAACCTACCGTATCGGCCAGTACCAGATTGCCGATTCCATCCCATTCTAGACGCCGTAAGGTTGGGTCCAAAGTGGCAAACAGCTGATCGGCTGCATAAACATCGCTGTTGGCGAGTAAGTTAAACAGGGTCGACTTGCCGGCATTGGTATAACCGACTAAAGATACTGTTGGAACAGCTGCTTTTTGACGGGCAACACGGCCTTGCATCCGGGTTTGGCGGACTTTATCAATACGTGCCTTGAGTTGCCCCATACGGATACGTAGCAAGCGCCGATCTGTTTCCAGCAGGGTTTCACCCGGACCACGCAAACCGATCCCGCCTTTCTGGCTATCGAGATTGCCACGACTACGAATCAAGCGCGAAGATAAATGCTGTAATTGTGCCAGTTCAACTTGCAGCTTGCCTTCGTAGGTACGTGCACGCTGGGCAAAAATATCCAGAATCAGTTCGGTACGATCTACCACGCGGCATTTGATTACCTGTTCCAGGTTCCGGGCTTGAGCAGGGGTTAAGGCATGATCAAAAATGACCAGATTGGCATCTAGTTCTTTTACACGTTCGGCAATTTCTTCTGCCTTGCCGGAGCCGATAAAAAATTTGGCATCAGGTTTAACCCGCTGAGCATGAATATGTTCCAGAATTTCGGCATCTGCAGACTGTGCCAGCAAACGAAACTCTTCAGCATCAAGGTCATCCAGCATTTGTACGCTGACACTCACCAGAATGACGCGCTCTTTCCCTCGATGTTGTTGTAAATATTCCACTCAGGCTCATCTCCACTTGAAAACTTTAGTGTAGTTGAAAAAAGGCTGTGCAGATACTGAATTAGCGCGGCTTTGGTTTAAAGTGCGCTGATAAACAGTTGTACAAGTGTTACCAGTACCACGGCATAGATGAAAGTGCCGCCCAAAATATATTTGAGCACTTGTAAAGGTTGAGGTGTGTCGTTCGCGGGCTGGGTTTGATCTGGCATGGCTACGATCCTTTTCAATCTAATATTTCGATAGTTTTAGTTTGAATGATTTTTTAATCCAATTAAAATTGAAGATATAGATGTTATTGGTCGATTTTTATTATCAATGCAAGTTGCGAATGAACAGTATAGAATGAGTTTAATTCGTGGATATTCCCTGTATCTCGCTTAGGATTTAATGACGTTTTTATGAATTCAACTGTACAAAACCAGACTCCAGATATCGAAGGCTTGGCCAAGTTTTTTCTGTATAGCCGGAAAATTACCGCCTCATTGGCCACCATCAGTGAGGGGTTTTATTTGGTTTTTCGTCATGGCTTATATAAAAATCCGAATAAACCGACCAATACGCGCTATGTGCAACATTTTTGCCGCCAGTTATGCAAAGTATTCAATATCGAAGTGCAGGTGCATGGCGAGATTCCACGTGAACCCGCCTTATGGGTCAGTAATCATGTGTCTTGGCTGGATATTGCCGTTCTGGGTTCCGGAGCGCGCGTATTTTTTCTGGCGAAAGCAGAAATCGAGAACTGGCCGATTCTAGGCAAATTGGCCAAGGGTGGGGGTACCTTATTTATTAAACGGGGTTCAGGAGATTCCGTCAGGATTCGTGAACAAATTACCGGTTTTCTCAAACAGAATATTCCAGTGCTGTTCTTTCCTGAAGCGACGACTTCTGATGGGCGAGCCATCAAAAAAGTGCATGGCCGGATTTTAGGCGCCGCGATTGAAGCGCAGCGTCCTGTACAAATCTGTCTGATTTGTTATGTGAATCAGCAGGGCGAACTGGATATGGTTGCGCCGTTTGTCAATGACATCAGTTTTGCCGCCCATGTCAAAAAAGTACTGGAAATGCCGCAAGTCATTGCACATTTAGTGGCTTTACCTGCAATTGCCACTGAAGGGCATACGGTTGAAAGCCTCACCCGTGTGGTCCAGGAAAAAATGCAGACTGGCCTGGTTGAACTTCAGTCACGTGTATTAAAAAAGCCTCAATAAGAGGCTTTTTTGTGGTTTCTGTTCAAAGAATCCAGCTTACATAAAACCTTCAATTGGCAGCCAAGACACCAGTTTAAGGCTAGCTTTCTGATACCATTTCATTTTTGGTTCTTTGGTAAACGTTTGAACGTCACCATTGGCTTTCTTGATTTTCCAGTTAATGTTCTGATTCGCATCCAGCACCAGTTTATAAGCATATTTGCTTAAATTTTTGTCCATGGTGTCGTGTACTGCACGTGCCAAAGACGGACTGTTTAGCAATACGCCAATTTCAGTATTCAAATAGGCTGAACGCGGATCAAAGTTAAAAGAACCAATAAATACCTGTTTTTGATCCAGCGCCATTAACTTGGCATGCAGGCTAGAACGACTCAGTCCTTTCAAGCTGACTTTGGCTTTTTTCGAAATTTCCTCAGTATTGGCATTTAGGTGATTGGCTTCTGGCGCTGCTAAGAACTCATACAGCTGCACCCCATTTTTCAATAGATCCTGACGATATTTGGCGTAAAAAGCATGCACCACAGCAACGTCGTTGGCCTTAAAAGAGTTGGTCAGGACGCGAACCTTGATATTTTCATTCGTCAGTTTCTTTAAACGGTCTGCACCAATTTTTTCCGGAACAAAATAGGCAGAGACAATATCGACACTTTGTTCAGGTTTTTCCAGACGCTGTAATAACTGGAAATTCAGGTGTTCTTCGGTTTTGGCCTTGGCCTTGATTTTGCTCGGTGGATCTTTGACTACTTCGGCTTCCACCCAATCCAGCTGAATGTTTTGTTCCAGCCATTGGTCAAAGGCTCTGGAACGATTGGCCAGATCCAGATAATTTTGAGTGGCTGGATCCTGACTATGGGTTTCTAGCTGTTGTTTTAAGCTTGGAAAACGTAAGCCATGATGCCGTGGATTCACCACCTCTTGTACCGGATAGGCATAATCATCATTCCAGTATTCATCGAAGGAATGAATGATTTCATCCGATGCTGCACCGACCAGCATCACATCGACATCAGAGAACTGATAGCTTTCACTGACATTATAATACTGGTTACTCATATTGCGCCCGCCAATCAAGGCAATCTGGTTATCAGCAATAAAGCTTTTATTGTGCATGCGGCGGTTAATGCGCTTTAAATCCAGCACCATGTCCATGGCGCGGTATTTACGAAAGCGATAGGGATTATACAGTTTGACATCGATATTTTGATGCTGGTTTAAGGCCAGATAAATCCCTTCCATTTTCTTGGCATTATTGTCATCCATCAACAGGCGCACTTTTACGCCACGATCTGCTGCCTGAATAATCGCATGCAGGGCGAGGGCACCGATTCGGTCGTTATCCCAGATGTAATATTGCAGATCCAGACTGCGTTCCGCTTTATTAATCAGCTGAATCCGAGCAGCCAGTGCTTCAAGCGGATCATACAGCACGCGATAACCAGTCAACCCGATGTTCTGATCACGTAAAGGTTCAACAATTTGTGCCAGGCTGGTTTGCGATGTATCCGTTTCAAATGCCATCTGGCTTGGCTGTTCGGTTTGCTTGGGTAAGGTACTACACGCAGGCAGACCCAGAACCAGGCTACAGCTCAGTAAAATGCCAGCTTTATAGCGATGAGTGCGGATAAAACCTGAGGATTGAAGGTGAACTTGATCGCGGGGAGCTGTGGCCATATAAGTCGAAGAATGAAAAATTAGAATTGAGTATAATTGCCAGCTATGAAAAGATAAATATAAAGCCAGTAATCTGCTGCTCGACTGAATAAGGCCAATTTATGTGGGATTCGAATTCCGTACTGTTTTATTTTTATCTGGGGATGGCGATTTTAGCCATCTGGGCTGTGGCTCAGGCATGGTCGAGCCAATCACGTACCGAAACCATTCATCCCTTTAAAGCTTTTGGTCATTTGCTGGCGTTTTATCTTTCCTATTTATTAATCCCTTTGTTTTTCTTCAGTATTTATGCTGGATGGACGGGTTATTATTCACTGCATGAAGCCATTTTTGTATTTTTACTCAGTGGGGTTTTGACTTATGCACGCTTTATCGAGCCGCATTTAATTCAAGTGAAAACGACACAATATCAGATCAATGCAGATAAACGTTTAAAGCAGCCGGTGAAAATCGCCCTGATCGCAGACTTACATATCGGTCTTTTTTCGGGTCATGAGCGGCAGTTGCGACAAATTGTACACAAATTAAATCATATTCAACCTGATTTGGTGGTGGTTGCTGGCGACTGGACTTACGAGCCAGAAAATAAACTGGCACAGGAGCTGGCGGTTTTAAAAGAGATTCACGCTCCGGTCTATTCAGTCAATGGTAACCATGACGAGCAATATCCCGGACCGCCGATTCGCGAACTGTTGCACTATGCACTGCAAGTCAATCAGGTCATGGATATCGAAGGTCAAATTGTCGAATTTGATGAGTTTCGCCTTTTGGGCGTGGGTGATCTCTGGGCTGGAAAAGCCGATATGCGCAGTTTGCCAGACTTGCCTCAGGACAAGCCTTGGGTCATTCTTTCGCATAACCCGGATACGGTCGATATGATTCCCAAACTGCCGACGCGCCCTCTGATGCTGTCCGGGCATACTCATGGCGGACAGGTAGAGCTGCCTTGGCTAACTAATTACGTCATGAAAAAGGTTTCAATTTTGGGACATAAAAAGGGCATGTACCGCCATGAACATGCAGATGTGTTCGTTACTGTCGGTACCGGCTTGGTCGGTGTACCTTTCCGTTTTCGGGTGCCACCTACCATTGATATTATTGAACTGATCTAAATTCAGCCGGCATTCTGTACCGCGTTAACTGATGATCCAGACCAGAATCAGCAACACCGCCGCGATAGCCGCCATCATCCAGATTTTCTTTTCAATTTTGCGGGTTGGCACATTTTCACGTAATTGTTGCGCAGTGATTTCAGCTTCTGTCGGTGTACTCAAGCTAGGATGGGTGGGGATTTCCAGTGGCGGTGTCACCAGGTCAATATCACCGGCATCATCACTAAAGCGTGGACCTGTACTCTCATGCTTCATGACCACATCATGTTCCTGCACAATTTCATCAATCACTTGCAGCGCCTGAGCTTCATCCAAGGGTGTATTCTCGGTGATATAGCGAACAGCTTCTAATTTTTTATCATCTTCCAGCAAAATAATGATATTGACCAACTGCTCCTGCGAGAGGTATTCAATAAGATCCTGCATGGCCTTGCCTCATTTTTTTAAATTGAGTTCATTTGATTGTTGAGCAAATTTAACGAGATAAGTAGCCGAGTTTTGTTGTGAAATCATAAAAAAAGCCAGCATCAAGTGCTGGCTTTTGAATCAATCTAAAATCTTAGATCTGATTATTTACATCATCATTCTTGGTTTCACGAATCAGCAAAAACGCGACAAGTGACAGGATAGATGCTGCGGTCAGATAATAACCGACTGCAGACAAACCATAGGCTGTTGCCAGCTTGGTTGCGATTAACGGTGCAAATGATGCGCCGAAAATGCCTGCCAAGTTAAAGGTCAATGCAGAACCTGTGTAACGTACTGAAGTCGGGAAGATTTCAGACAATACAGTACCGATTGGCCCATAAGTTAAGCCCATGATCGCCAGACCAATACACAAGAACAGGAACACCACCAAGGTGCTGCCAGATTCAAGCATATCTGCAAAGAAGATACCGAAGATCGCAGAAATGACACATACCGCAATCGAAGTGGTCTTACGGCCAAATTTCTCAGCCAATACTGCTGAAAGCGGGATAAAGGCAGCAAAACATAGGGTTGCAACTAATTGCAATTGCAGGAATTCTTCACGAGAATAACCGAGTTGTTTTGTTCCCCATTGCAGCGCAAATACCGTAGTCAGGTAGAACACAACGAAAGTACAGATTGCAGCAATCGTACCCAGAACCAGCATACGAGAATGCTTTTTGAATACCTGAACAAAAGGAACATTCACTTCTTTCTGTTTATCCAGCACTTTCTGGAAAGCAGGGGTTTCATGCAATTTTAGACGAATCCATAAACCGACAATCACCAACAAGGCACTTGAGATAAACGGAATACGCCAGCCCCACGCCATAAAGTCAGCTTCAGACATGAAAGCGCCAAGGGTCAGGAAAGAACCTGTTGCCAGAATAAAGCCGATTGGAGCACCCAGTTGCGGGAACATGCCGTACCAGGCACGTTTGCCTTCCGGGGCATTTTCAGTTGCAAGAAGTACCGCACCTGACCATTCACCACCCAGACCCAAGCCCTGACCTAAACGGCACAGTGCAAGTAACAGTGGCGCAGCAATTCCGATTTGCGCATAAGTTGGCAATAGGCCAATCGCAACGGTTGAAATCCCCATAGTCAGCAAAGCAGCGACCAAGGTGGCTTTTCGTCCGATCCGGTCACCTAAATGACCAAATAATGCTGCACCAATCGGACGGGCAATAAAGGCAATGGCAAAAGTCGCAAGAGACTGAATGGTTGCGGTCATCGGATCTGTACTGGTAGGGAAGAACAGATACGGAAAAATAATGACAGCAGCGGTGGCATAAATATAAAAATCGAAGAACTCGATTGTGGTGCCTACCAAGCTCGCTGTTAAAACGCGAAATTTTGAATTTTGTGCTGGCTGAGCAGCAGAATTAGACGACGCCATGGAAAACCTTACACTTACTAAAAATAAAAAAACTTAGTTTTAAAAGCGTAATCTTTTTAAAAAAGGCGTAATTTTTTAAAAAAACAACTGCAATCTTCTCGCTTCAACTCGCTCAGGGTCACTGAAATGAAAAAGGAGATGATTAAATCACGTAAAGATAGATAGACAGAAAATGTGATCCTGCGCCTATCAATACAAATATGTGCCAGATAGCGTGGGTATATCTTACTCTTTTTAAAGCGTAAAACAATGCACCCACGGTATAAGCGAGTCCACCAATGATGAGAAAGGTTAAAGATTGAGCACTTAAATATTGCTGCATATCATCAATCACCAGTAGTGCCAGCCAGCCCATGGCCAGATAAGCCGCCAAAGAAAATTTCTGGAAACGATGAATGAAAACGAACTTGAAAAGTGTTCCAAGAATGGCAATCACCCACAGTGCAATCAATAAATACTGGGCTTTGGCGGTCGGAATGGCAATCGACAGGAAAGGAGTATAGGTTCCGGCGATTAAATAATAAATCGCAGTATGGTCGATTTTTTTATAAAAATAACGGCGGTCTGCTGCAGTGGCCATGTGGTAAAGCATGGAAGCAGAAAACAGCAGAATCATGCTGAGTGCATAAACCCACAGTCCAATCCATTGTCCAGTACTTAGGTAAGACCCTTTAATAATCAAAAGAATACCAGCAACAATAGACAGTCCGGCACCTACACCATGACTAATATAGTTAATCCGTTCCTCATTTTGATCATAATCTGGAACCAGTGGAGCATTCTGCATGATTGTCATTCTTTTTCAAATATACACTTGTATATTAATTCAATTTTGCTTTTAGGTTAAGAAGATTTAAACTTGATGCGCAATTCATTTCAGGTTTTATCTATGTCAACGTTGGCAACTCTCTCAGATCAGGAACAGCAATTCTTGGATACCTTTCAGCAAGCTGTTGAAAGGAATCAATTCGATCGCCTGATCTTAAGCCAGTATAAAGGTGAACTGCAGGATTTAGAGAAAATGACCTTGCGAGTCATTACATTAAATGAACAGCGCGTATTGAGCTGTCTATATCGTTACAAGACGCAGGATGTCACGAAAAATTATCCTTTAGATGAAGCATTATTCCAGGTTACTTCACTACTGGCGTGTTGCAAACAGGCCAATCTGATGACAGTAGATGAAGAATTACAGCTGAAAAAAAACAAGAAAAAAGCCATGTTAACGCGTAGCAAACATAAAGCCACGATGAATCAGGTGAAGCCTGCTGAACAAGGCCATGACCGGATTAAACAACGTTATGTCGATCAGGACAGCATCTTTCTCCAATATCTCGGTATTACCGATCAAAAAGCGCAAATCATTCCGAGCATGGCGCGTAAATGGAAGCAGATTAATAAGTTTGTAGAAATCTTCTCAGGTGCATTGGCACAGATTAAGCCACAGGCTGAAGGCCTGCTCGTGGTGGATTTTGGTTCGGGTAAGGGCTATCTGACTTGTGCTTTATATGACTATATGCAAAAACATGGTCAAACGCCGTATGTCACCGGGGTAGAGCTTAATCCGAAAATGGTTGAATTCTGCCAGAATGTCGCGCAGCAATCTGGTTTTGATCAGCTGGACTTTTTCCAGGGGGATGTCCGTACTTATGCACCGGAACGTCTGGATGTGATGATTGCCTTACATGCCTGTGATGTAGCAACAGATTTTGCGATTCATAGCGGGATTCGCCTGAATGCGCAGATGATCATGTGTGCACCGTGTTGTCATAAGGAATTGCGTCCGCAGTTGCAGGCGCCAAAAGTCCTCAGCCCGATGTTACAGTTTGGTATTCATGCCGGACAGCAGGCAGAAATGTTGACCGATACCATTCGTGCTTTACTGCTCAAAGCTTATGGTTATGAAACCAAAGTTTTTGAATTTGTGGCGCTGGAACATACCAGTAAAAATAAAATGATTCTGGCGACAAAACGTAAAGACTATCAACAACCTGATCAGGCGGTTCTGGCACAAATTCAGGCCTTAAAAGAGATGTATGGTATCCAGAAACATTCACTGGAATTGTTGCTCAATGACCAGTGGGATCAGCAGGGAATTGGTTCTAAATGCTAAATAGTCCAGAACTTAAAATAGTGTCCGGCAGCTGGAAAGATTTGACAGTGTATGCCAAAGCGATTCGTGAAGCCGTGTTTATTCAAGAACAGCATATTGCAGCTGAAGATGAGTGGGATGTTGAAGATGCAGTTGCTGTACATTTCATTGTTTTTCAGCAGGATCAGGCGATTGCTACAGCACGCTTATTGTCAAATAACAGTATCGGTCGGGTTGCAGTCCTAACCACAGCACGCGGTTTAGGTGTTGGTCAGCGCTTGATGCAGGCCGTGATTGACTATGCGCGTGCAGAGCAGCGTAAGTTGGTAAAGCTGTCTTCGCAAGTGCACGCCATTGGCTTCTATCAAGCGCTGGGATTTGAAGCTCAAGGTGATGAATATCTGGATTGTGGAATTCCGCATATTGATATGTATTTAAAGCTTTAATTTTCAGCCATTCAAATACGAAAAAGCGAGGCATTGACCTCGCTTTTTTATGCATAGACTGAATCTGGATCAGTGGCCATGTGCTGCATTTGAGCTGTGCTCGGCATTATCCATATTGGCATGTTCTTCAGCTGACATATTGTGTTCAGCGGCTGTCGTACCTGGATGAGCAGTATTGGCAGCTTCACGTGCTTCACGATCTGCTTGCGCTTTGGCAATGGCTTCTGGAGACATCGTCGGTGCATTTTTAAAAGCGTGTTGCTGGGTAGTTTGTTTATTTTGCTGGCTTGGCATGTAATCCGGTTCATTACTTATCGCGAGCCAAAAAATAAGCATAAATAATCCACCTAAAATACAGAAGATGATAAGTGCTTTCCAGCCCCAAGGAGATTTTTCAGGTGAACTGTGATCAGTCATAGGTCTTACCCACGTGGATATCAAACTTATGTAACTTTATAACATAAATTGATCAAAAAGCAGATCGAAATCTGTCATCAGATGAGTCTATCCAGTGCATTAAGCAAATCCAGAAGATAAAAAAGAGGAAACACGTTCCTCTTTTATTTAAGTGCCTAAGTTATTGAATCGGCTGGGCGTGTGCTGCGCGATCTTTGAGGAGTTGTGGGGCTTTGAAGCGTTCGCCATATTTATTTTCAAGTACTTTGGCACGGGTCACGGCTTTGGCTAAACCATACTGATTCAGGAATTGTACTGCACCGCCCGTCCAGGCGGCAAAGCCAATACCAAAAATGGAACCCACATTGGCATCGACCACGGATTCCAAAACACCTTCTTCTAGACAGCGAACCGTATCCAGTGCCTGTACAAACAGGAAGCGGTCAATCATTTCCTGTTCAGAAATATCGTTGTCTTTTTTCCAGTAGCTGAGACCAGACCAGAGCTGCTTTTTGGCATCGGCCGGATAATCATAAAAACCTTGGCCGGCAGCCTTACCTTTACGGTTAAATTCGTGAATCATGCTGTGAATCACGTCATCCGCAGGTGATTTAGTGATGGTCTGACCTTGTGCTTCTAAAGCTTTGTATCTTTCATTGGCCACATGTTCAGACAAGGTCAAGGATACTTCATCCTGAATTGCCAATGGGCCCACTGGCATACCGGCTTTGAGTGCAGCCATTTCAATTCGCGCTGGATGTACACCTTCTGCCAGCAGGCGTAAACCTTCCTGCACAAAGGTACCAAACACGCGGCTGGTAAAGAAACCACGGCTGTCATTTACCACAACCGGTAATTTGCCAATTTGCTGCACGAAATCGAAAGCTTTGGCCAGCGTTTCTGCCGAGGTATTTTTACCTTTGATAATTTCCACCAGCTGCATTTTATCGACCGGACTGAAGAAATGCAGGCCGATAAAGTTCTGATCATTTTTTGAAGCCTGGGCTAATTCTGTGATCGGCAGGGTCGAGGTATTCGAAGCCATTACGCCGTTGCTGGCAAGATATTGTTCTGCCTCTTGTGTAACTTGAGCCTTGAGCGTGGGATTCTCAAATACGGCTTCAATGATCAGGTCACAACCCGCTAGATCTTCATTCGATGCAGTTGTTTGAATCAGGCTTAAAAACTGATCTCGTTTCTCGGCTGATAAACGCCCTTGAGCGACTTTTTTATCCAGCAGTTTCTGGCTATAGGATTTGCCTTTTTCAGCCGCTTCTAATGAAATATCTTTCAGAACTACTGGAATGCCTGTGCTGGCAGTGGCATAGGCGATCCCAGCACCCATCATGCCTGCACCTAAAATACCGACTTTAGTGGCTTTCCACTTTTCAATATCTTGAGGGCGACTGGCACCGGACTTGATTGCATTCAGACCATGCCAGAAAGTGCCAATCATATTTTTAGAAATTTGACTGGTCGCCAAATAAGTAAAGTAACGCGATTCAATGGTCAGGGCAGTATCGACATCGACCTGTGCACCTTCTACCGCAGCCGACATGATCGCTTCAGGCGCAGGATAACAGCCTTTGGTTTTATCGCGCAGCATCGCCGGAGCAATTGCCAGCATCTGGGCAACTGCTGGTGTCGAAGGGCTACCACCCGGAATTTTATAGCCTTTTACATCGAATGGCTGCTGAGATTTTGGATTGGCTTTGATCCAGGCAATGGCCTTTTTCAACAGTTCATCGGTACTGTCTGCGACCTCATGAATCAGCCCTAAAGATTTAGCTTTATCGACTCCAAACTGTTTGCCTTCCATTAATAAAGGAAGGGCATTTTGCAGACCGAGCAGGCGGATGCTACGGACGATACCACCGCCACCTGGTAATAAACCCAGTGTGACTTCAGGCAGGCCAAATTTGCTTTTAGGGTCATTCAGGGCAATACGATGATGGGCACACAGGGCAATTTCCCAGCCACCGCCAAGCGCCGTGCCATTCAGTGCAGCAACCACAGGAATACCGCGAGTTTCGATATAGCGTAGTTTGGCTTTCATCTCTTCAATCATATTAAAGAATTCAGTTGCATGCTCAGGAGTGGCTTGAATCAGTTCATCCAGATCGCCGCCAGCAAAGAAAGTTTTTTTCGCTGAACGGAAAATAATCCCGGCAATATCTTCATCTGCTTGTAACTGGACAACGACTTCATCTAGTGCCGTGCGAAAGTCGGCATTCATGGTATTGGCAGACTGGTTTGGAGAATCAAACGTTAAAATAACAATATTATCTTCATTTTTTTGATATTGAATTGCGCTCATTATTTTTCTCCTTATACCAGTTCAATAATGGTTGCGATGCCCATACCGCCACCTACGCAAAGTGTAGCCAGACCCCGCTTTTTGCCTTGGCGTTCTAACTCGTCCAATAACGTCCCTAAAATCATCGCACCAGTCGCACCGAGTGGATGTCCCATGGCAATTGCACCGCCGTTGACATTCACCTTGGCAGGATCAACCTTCATTTCATTGATAAAGCGCATCACCACGGCAGCAAAAGCTTCATTGACTTCAAACAGGTCAATATCATCAATCGTTAAACCCGCCTTAGCCAAGGCCTTACGAGCAGCCGGGGCAGGGCCGGTCAGCATAATGGTCGGATCTGCACCGACCAGTGCCGTCGCCAGTACTTTGGCACGTGGCTTCAGACCTTGTTCTTTTACTGCTTGTTCCGATGCGATCAAAACCACAGCCGCGCCATCGACAATGCCTGAAGAATTCCCGGCATGATGCACATGACTAACAGCACCGACTTCAGGATATTTTTGCAGGGCAATTGCATCAAAGCCCATTTGTCCCATAGTGGCGAAACTTGGATTGAGTTTGCCTAGGCCTTCTGCAGTCGTTGTCGGTTTGATAAATTCGTCTTTGTCCAGAATTACCACACCAGCTTTGTCTTTTACCGGGATAATAGAGGCGTTGAAATAACCATTGGCTTGAGCGGCAGCTGCTTTCTGTTGTGATTGTTCGGCAAACTGGTCTACATCGGCACGGCTATAACCGTCAATCGTGGCAATCAAATCTGCACCAATACCTTGCGGAATAAAGTCACAGGCCATATTGGTCTCAGGATCCAGTGCCCAAGGACCGCCATCTGAACCCATCGGCACGCGGGACATGGATTCCACTCCGCCTGCAACAACCAGATCTTCCCAGCCCGAACGGACTTTTTGTGCGGCCAGATTAACCGCTTCCAGACCGGAAGCACAAAAACGGTTAATTTGCACACCTGCTACATCATTGTCCCAGCCGGCAGCGATGGCAGCGGTCTTGGCAATATCGGCACCCTGATCACCAATTGGGGTGACACAACCGAGCACGATATCATCCACTTTTGCGGTATCAAACTGATGACGCGCCTGAAGTTCATTAAGTAAACCAGTCAGTAATGAAATGGGTTTTACTTGATGTAAAGATCCATCTTTTTTGCCTTTTCCGCGTGGCGTACGAATGGCGTCAATAATATATGCCTCGCTCATAGCATGTCCCTTTTATTGATTTGATGAAAATTATTCTAATGACTCGAGTGTAATACTTAATTTTTGAAGTGCAATGACGAGAACGGGCCAGATCATTTGAGCGATTTAGCCAATTTTAGCTATAAAAAAGCCTAAGCTTTTGCTTAGGCGGAGAGAACTGGTTTTATTATTACATGCTCTTTTGCGGCATTACTTGATTAATGATAGCCATGTAATTGACGATACAGACCCGGAGTCACACCTGTCCATTTTTTGAAAGCACGGTGGAAGGTACTGGTTTCACTGAAACCGACCTGTTGTGCGACATCTTCAAGGGTAAGATCAGGGTTAAGTAACAGGTGAATTGCGGCATCACGTCGCAATGCATCTTTCACGCCTTGATAGCTTTTGCCTTCGGCTGCCAGACGGCGACGCAAGGTTTGCGGTGATAGATATAACATCGATGCCACATCATTCAAGGTTGGCATTTCTTCACCAATCTGGCTCTTCAGCACATCACGGATTCTAGAAGTCAGTGAATTGGTATTTTTGAATTTCACCAGCAGTTGGGCCGGTGCTGCTTTCAAAAACTCTTCCAGAGTTTCTTCATTCTGGCGAATTGGCAGGTCCAGATAGTCCGCAGCAAAAGTAATTTCGGTACGTGGCATATCGAACTGCATTACCGGCGCAAAGAATAAGGCATCATATTCATCGGCATGGTCTGGACGCGGATAACTAAAATGCACGCGTTCCAGTGGCAGGCGACGCTCAATGAGCCAAGACGCCAAGCCATGCCAGATCATCAGCATGCTTTCAGTAATGAAATGATCCGGATCCATTGCATTTGGAATGAGTGGTACCAGACGTGCTTCGTGTTTGTCACGCTCCAGAGTCACCGACCAGTCATCACCAAAGAGTTTGTAGAACTGGGAAGACAATTCCAGTGCATCACCCAGAGTTTTGGCATGAATGATGAGCTGGCACATGATCGCAAACGTACCCAGACGGCGTTGCTGTTTGTCAAAGCCGACATGCTCGTCCTGGGTCACCATCCACAACATTTTAATAAAGCGGGTATATTGTTCAGGCGAAATACGCGCTTTGGGCTGATGCAGCAGCTCTGCTTCAATCCCGACGTGAGACAATAAAGTATCGACATCCATGCCCAGACGTTTAACGCCAGATAAGGCAGCATTGACGAAGTGGATACTGATCGTATCACGACTCATGTTTAATCCTTCAGTCTCTTTAATGTTCACTAATAATTGACCTAAATGACGAAAAATAATAAAGCAATGGCAATTTACAAGAATACCTTTGCCATTTTCTTACATATTAGATTGCCGAAACTATCAAGGTAAATGGCTGAACATGACATTGTTTTTGTGCATTTATGTGCCTAAGATGCTGAAAAAAGCAATATAAGTAGAGCAAATACTCCAATGTCATATGTATTAAAAGGATTGAAAATCCTAGATTTTTCTACACTTTTACCCGGCCCGTTTGCCACATTATATCTTGCTGATTTAGGTGCAGAAGTTGTGCATATTGAATCACCAACCCGACCGGACCTGTTGCGATTAATGCCACCCTTTGGCAATGGACAGGCCACTTCACAAAGTTATTTGAACCGAAACAAGCAATCGGTTGCACTGGATTTGAAAGATCCTGCGAATATTGAACTGGTTAAATCCAAGATTGCAGATTATGACATTGTGATTGAGCAATTCCGTCCCGGTGTAATGCAACGTCTTGGGCTAGACTATCAAACCTTAAGCGAAATTAATCCAAAATTGATTTACTGTTCCATTACCGGTTACGGCCAAACTGGCACATATAAAGATAAGGCAGGGCACGACATTAATTATCTGGCTTTATCCGGAATTGCCGGACACAGTGGCCGGATTGAAAATGGCCCACCTGCCTTGGGGATTCAGGTCGCTGATGTTGCGGGTGGTTCCATGCATGCCGTGATTGCGATTCTGGCCGCGGTGATTGAACGTCAGCAAAGCGGAAAAGGGCAATATATTGATATTTCCATGACCGATTGCGTGGTGACGATGAATAATCTGGCGGCTTCTGCCAGTCTGGCCGGTAATCAGCATCAACGGCCTGAATCAGGGTATCTGAATGGCGGTACTTTTTACGACTATTATAAAACCCAGGATGGGCGTTATCTATCGATTGGCAGTCTGGAACCACAATTTATGCAGGGATTGGCACAGGCTTTAGAGCTGCCGATTCTTCTGGAAAAAGGCGCCTCTTATGCCGCTGAAGATCATGCTGCGGTGAAGCAGGCGATTCAGAATAAAATCAAGACTAAGTCATTAGCTGAATGGCAAACGCTGTTTGCCGCGTTGGATGTCTGTGTTGAACCGGTGCTCAAACTTGAAGAAGCGTTACATTCCGATCTGGCCCAGCAGCGGGGATGGGTCGTACAAGTGCCACTCAAATCCAATAGTCAGCAAACCGAAGCACAACTGGCTTGTCCGATTAAATTTTCACGTTCCACGATACGTTATGAATTTGTAGGACAGCAATTGGGAGAGAGTCAAAATTGGTAGAATTTTTAAAGTGTTAATAAAGTAGATAATGAAAGTAGAGATAAATTTTTCTATATGAAAATAAGTAATAATGATTGAAGAATTTAATCATTATTACTTTAAATTTAATCGAATGCTATAAATACTGAGATCCGTGAAACTTTGACAGGCTTATCAATAAAACCGCTATGAAATATGTATAAAAAGCATTTTATTGATAGGTTCAATCTCGCTATCCTTGCCGGCGATATAATAGAAACTACTAGCTGTACGCCATGTATTTATATACTGATTTCGATCAGCAACTGATTAATGAACGTGTTGCACAGTTCCGTGACCAAACGGAACGTTATTTAGCCGGTAAACTCACTGAAGATGAGTATCGTCCGCTTCGTCTGCAAAATGGTCTGTACGTACAGCGTTATGCGCCAATGTTACGTATTGCCGTGCCATATGGTTTGATGAACTCAAAACAACTTCGTAAAGTGGCTGATTTGGCAAAAGAATATGACCGTGGCTACGCGCATATTTCGACCCGTCAAAACATCCAGTTTAACTGGCCTGCGCTGGAAAATGTGCCGGATATGCTGGCTGAACTGGCCACTGTGCAAATGCATGCGATTCAGACCTCAGGTAACTGTATCCGTAATACCACGACGGATCAGTATGCAGGTGTGGTTGCAGGTGAAATTGCCGATCCACGTCCGACTTGTGAATTGATCCGTCAATGGTCAACCTTCCATCCGGAATTTGCTTTCTTGCCACGTAAATTCAAGATTGCAGTCTCTGCGCTTGAAGAAACTGACCGTGCAGCCACTGCATTCCACGATATCGGTGTGTATATTGTGCGTAATGAAGCAGGCGAAATGGGCTATAAAATCAAAGTCGGTGGTGGTCTCGGCCGTACGCCAGTGATTGGTAGCTTTATCCGTGAGTTCTTGCCGCGTGAAGACCTGATTGCTTATTTGGAAGCAGTCCTTCGTGTGTATAACTTGCATGGCCGTCGCGACAACAAATATAAAGCACGTATCAAGATTCTGGTAAAAGCTTTAACACCAGCAGTATTTGCCGAGAAAGTTGAAGCTGAATTTGCGCATACGATTAAAACACTGAAAATCGATGCAGACACCTTGGCGAAAATGGATGAGAACTTCACGCCATTTGACTACCAAGATTATGCAGATGAAGATTTCACTGAACTATTTGCACAATATCCAAAATTCAAACAGTGGTTCAACATCAATACCAATGCACATAAAGTGAAAGGTTATCGTATCGTGACGATTTCACTGAAACGTGCCGGGATTGCACCGGGTGATGTCAGCACAGAAGAAATGAACCTGATTGCAGATCTTGCCGATCAGTACACTTTCGGTGAGCTGCGTACCACGCATGAGCAAAACATTTCCTTGGTCGATGTACCACAAAAAGACTTGTTCGCTGTATGGCAAACCCTTGACCAAAACAACCTGGCACGTGCGCATATCGGTTTCTTGACCGACATCATTTGCTGCCCGGGCGGTGACTTCTGTTCTTTGGCTAATGCGAAATCCATTCCGATTTCTGAAGCAATTTCACGCCGTTTTGATGACCTGGATACGATTTACAATTTAGGCAAACTGGATCTGAATATTTCAGGTTGTATGAATGCTTGTGGCCATCACCATGTGGGTAATATTGGTATTCTAGGTGTAGACAAGAAAGGCGCTGAGTTCTACCAGATCACTTTAGGCGGTAATGCCGATCATGATGCGTCAATTGGTGACATTCTTGGGCCATCATTTGCAGCCGAAGTCGTGCCGGATATCGTAGAAGAAATTTTGAATACTTATCTTGACCTGCGTCAGGATGGTGAAGAGTTTATCGATACTTATCGCCGTGTCGGCATTCAACCATTCAAGGAGCGTGCATATGCTTAATACCGCACTTCAAGTGCTCTCTAAAGATGGCACGATTGCAGACAATACCTATCAATTGATGGGTGAAGATGGTGTTTTACCACAGGGTGATGTGGTTCTGAGTGTGGATCAGTTAGACCAGATTGCCAATGTGACAGGTAAAAAAGCATTGTACTTAACCGTAGATGCTTCGCCTGAAACCAATGAGTTTCCATTGGATCAGCTAGATGCAATCTTTATTGAGTTTGCCGGTTTTAATGATGGTCGTGGTTATTCATTTGCAGCACTTCTTCGCCGTCAGGGTTTCCAAGGCGAATTGCGTGCTACTGGGGATGTATTCAAAGATGTTTTGAACTACATGAAGCGTTCAGGTTTCGACACTTTCGTGATTAAAGAAGGTAAAGATATTCAGGAAGCGGCTGCCGGTTTGAATGATTTCAAAAATCCGTACCAGGCATCAACTGCGGTTGCACAGGCACATTATCAAACAGGTGCATAATTTAAATTAAGTTACTGTCAAAAAGCCGGATTGATTCCGGCTTTTTTATGTCTTGATAAAAACCTTTAATTTTCTTCAAGTTGACAGTTGATCATCCAGTGGATTCCAAACTGATCGCTAAAGGCGGCATAAAGTGCGCCCCAAAAGGTTCTTTCTAGCGGCATCTCAATTTGACCATTCACCGATAAAGCATCAAAGAGTCGTTGTGCTTCAGCTTGTTCGCTAGCGTCTAAGTTAATGGAAATATAGTGGTTATTACCTTGCGTAAACACGGTATTGGTTTGCGCGCAAAATTGATCATTCGTATCGGATGCCATCAGTTCTGTAAATTCGTTAATGGGAAGTGAGATATGCAAGATTTTATTTTTATCCACTTCCGACAGTGTGACACCTTCTTCAGCTGGCATTTCACCATAACGACTCAGACTTGAAAATTCGCCTCCAAAAACTGATTTATAAAAGTTAAAGGCTGCTTCAGCCTGACCTTGGAAATTGAGGTAATGATTCAGTTGCATGGGAGAACTCCCTTTTTATTTTGCTTGCTTTAATCTACGCCACTTTGTGGTATTTTGCGCGAGCAAGCTTTATCAAAATGTAAGCGAAAAAAATCCTCCAGATCAGGAGGGTTTTTAACTCCCTCTCCTTATGGGAGAGGGATGGGGGTGAGGGAAGAGGTTAGAGTAATTCAATCGCTACAGCAGTTGCTTCACCACCACCGATACATAGAGCAGCAATACCTTTCTTGCCACCGGTACGTTTTAGTGCATGAATCAAAGTCAGGATAATACGCGAACCGGTTGAACCCACAGGATGGCCGAGTGCGCATGCACCACCATTGATGTTGACTTTTTCAGGATCTAGCTTGAACTCATCCATTGGGCACATGGTGACCATGGCAAAGGCTTCATTGATTTCCCAAAGGTCGACATCAGAAGCGGTCCATCCGGTTTTATCCAGTACTTTCTGGATTGCACCGACTGGAGCAATGGTAAATTCAGATGGATGTTGAGAATTCGATGCATAGGCCACAATTTTGGCTAAAGGATTTAAACCTTTTGCTGCTGCATTGTCAGCCGAGGTAATTACTAAAGCTGATGCACCATCTGAAATCGAGCTGGCATTAGCCGCCGTAATCGTACCGTCTTTAGCAAACGCTGGACGTAAAGTTGGAATTTTATCGATGTTGGCATTAAATGGTTGCTCATCTTTATCAACAACCACATCGCCTTTACGGTTTTTAACTGTTACAGGCACGATTTCATCAGCAAAGTAGCCTTCATTGACCGCAGTTTGCGCACGCTTTAATGAGCGAATCGCAAAATCATCCATCTGCTCGCGGGTATAGCCTTTGGTATTTGCCATATCTTGGGCAAATGAACCCATCAAACGACCTGTTTCAGCATCTTCCAAGCCATCCAGAAACATATGGTCCTTGATTTCACCGTGACCCATACGGAAACCGCCACGTGCTTTTGGCAATACATAGGGCGCATTAGTCATGGATTCCATGCCACCTGCAACCACGATATTTGCAGAACCTGCTTTAATCATATCCGCCGCTTGCATGACGGCTTTCATACCTGAACCACATAATTTATTAATGGTCACAGCACCAGTAGAATCTGGAAGACCAGCTTGACGCATGGCTTGACGTGCGGGGCCCTGCTTTAAGCCTGCCGGGAGTACACAACCCATAATGACTTCTTCAATATCTGCTGGTTGCAGACCCGCACGGGCAATTGCTTCTTTAATGGTGACCGCACCGAGTTCTGGCGCAGTTACACTGGCAAGACTCCCCTGAAAGCCACCCATGGCTGTACGTGCACCATTGACAATTAGGATGTCAGTCATTGTTCTCTCTCCGTATGAGTTTTAATCAATTTTTTCAAACTTAAGCAGTATATTGAAAAAAACTCAGGATTGAAGCGTTAATCGCAGCGAAGCATAAACTGGATAGTTCTGTTAGCAAGACGAGAGACTTTCAATCCGGATATGCCCCATTTTGCTGAGTACAATACGCTGTTGATTAGAAAGATGGGTAGAACAATAATAAAAACTACCATTTGAACCAATCGGCAGGGCAGTGTGCGCTTGATAAGTGACACTCGGTAAACTTAAAGCTCCTCGCCAACTCAGGTTACCGTATTTGAGGTTAAGTACATCAATTTGTAAAATTTGTTCGCCTGTATCCACTTGCCTGTTTTTATTTTTATCGATGAAAACCAGCATGTTCTTGTTCCATTGATTGGCTTGGCAACTCAGAGAATCCTGACTAGGGCAGATCACAATATTTTGGTGAAACACTGCAGCCTGGCTGCGTGCATAACGATTAATTTGAGATAATTTTATCGGAATATTTTTGGCTTCCTGTTTGGATCGATATTCATGGAAGTACGGTAGGGCGATACTGGCCACGATTGCAATTATTGCAATACAGATAATTAACTCAACAATAGTAAACGCTCTTATTATTTTTTTATACATAGAGTTACCTGATTTATATATTATTTTTATAATAATGGTGTTATTAATTATATGTTTTTTATGCTTTATTGAGCATGTAAATCAATGCTTACTGAAGTCTCAAGAAAGCTGTTAAAATAAAATTGGCAATCAGAATAGGGTATTCGGAATAAAAAATTGAGTAAAAAGTTACCGAATTACAACGGAAATTGTAAGTAATTTTGTCAATAATTTACTTGATTAAATTAATCAAGCACTTGGAAAAATAATAAAGTGTTTGTATGATGCCATGTGAATAGCTTAAGAATAATACTGGGGTAATAAAAAGCCTATCTCAGGATGGCCTAATTACGGGCTTGAGCTTGAACAACAATTGTTATCTCTGGAGGATAAATCCATGAAAATGAGTCGTATTGCTTTAGCTATGCTTGTAGCTGCACCTTTTGCTGCTGCCAATGCAGGCGTAACTGTTACTCCGTTGATGTTAGGTTACACCTTCCAAGACACCCAGCACAACAATGGCGGTAATGATGGTGAGTTAACAACTTCTACTCAAATGGATGACGATCTATTTGTCGGTGCAGCACTTGGTGTGGAACTTACACCTTGGTTAGGTTTTGAAGCAGAATATAGCCAAGTTAAAGGTGATATGATCGATCAAGCAGGTGCTGAATATAAAGGTCAAAATATCGCAGGTAATTTTTATGCGACTTCTGACGTATTCACTGGCAACTATGACAGCAAAGTAAAGCCATACATGCTTTTAGGTGCTGGTCATTATAAGTATGAATTTGATAACGAGTTAGGTCGTGAAGGTCGTGGCCTTGAAGAAGAAGGTACTTTAGGTAATGCAGGTGTTGGTGCTTTCTGGCATATCAACGATGCATTGGCGCTACGTACCGAAGCACGTGGTACTTACCACTTTGACGAAAAATTCTGGAACTATACAGCACTTGCTGGTCTTAACGTAGTTCTAGGTGGACGTTTGAAACCAGCTGCTCCAGTGGTAGAAGTTGCTCCAGTTGAGCCTGTAACTCCGGTTGCTCCAGCTCCACAAGAGTTGACTGAAGACCTGAACATGGAACTTCGTGTGTTCTTTGATACCAACAAATCAAACATCAAAGATCAATACAAACCAGAAATCGCGAAAGTTGCTGAGAAGCTAGTTGAATATCCAAACGCTACTGCTCGCATCGAAGGTCACACTGACAACACTGGTCCACGTGCATTGAACGAACGTCTATCTCTAGCGCGTGCTAACTCTGTTAAATCTTCACTTGTGAACGAATACAACGTTGATGCATCTCGTTTGTCTACTCAAGGTTTTGCTTGGGATCAACCGATTGCAGACAACAACACTAAAGAAGGTCGTGCTATGAACCGTCGTGTATTCGCGACAATCACTGGTAGCCGTACTGTTTTAGCTGAACAGCCAGTTGCTCAATAATTCATTATTGAACACTCATTAAAAAGGCAGCTCTTCGGAGCTGCTTTTTTTGTGTCTGTATTTTGACTACACTTAGCCTGTTAAGATGTCGTTGAGTAAAAATATGAGTGTCGAAATTCCTGAAGACTTGCAAAATCTGGAAGCCAATAGCGGAATTTTTTCGATTTGGATGATTTTTCATCATTATGGGATTGATCTGCATATTCCGGACTTGGTTCAGCTCTGTCGCCATGATCCCGAGATGGGAACTTCAACTATTGCCCTTGCTGTTGCTTTGCGGACCTTAGGACTGGATGTCACTTTTTTTAGTGAATATGATTCAGACAAACAGCCGGTTGAGCTTGAGTTTTATCAACAAGCACATCGCTTAAATATTCCTGTTATAGAACAGCCATTGTCTTATGCAGAAATTCAGGAAAATGTAGAAGTAGGACGTTTTGTGATTGTGTTCTACGACACCTTAGACGGGGTAGGCAATCATTCACTGATCTATACAATCGATGAGAACGAAATCAGTTTCTTTGACAGTTTTGATGCTATGCCAGCCCAGGTATTTGAGCAGCAGCGTCAAGCAGAAGGAATTTGCCAGCAAGTGATTGTGATTGATGATCGCAATTTTGTGATGCGTCATAGTTAATTCAAGAAATAAAAAATCAGCCCGTAAGCTGATTTTTTTAATGAATAATTTTTTATTCCTGATCAAGTTTCATCGGCTGCACATCCATCTCTTGATAAGAGACCAGTTTGGTTTTTTTCTTCCATTTGTAGCCGAACCAAATCGCTAGGAATAGCGGAATACTGATATAGGTCGATAACACACCCATCCATTGACCGGCCAAAACATCCTGATAGTTCTGTCCGAGAACAACAATCGCACACAGGATAAATGCAAACCAAGGAGCAAAAGGAAAGAATTTAGCGCGATAAGCCAGATCTTCCAGTTTATAACCTTGAGCCAAATAACCTTTGCGGAAGCGGTAATGCGAAATTGCAATCCCGAGCCAGACAATAAAGCCACACATCCCTGACATGTTTAGCAGCCAGTTGAAGACTTCCTGTTCACCAAAGAAAGTAGTCAGGAAGCATAGAGCTGCGATCGCCGTAGTGGCATAGAGTGCATTCATTGGCACACCACGCGGGTCCAGACGCGCGAACATTTTAGGTGCACTACCTTTACGCGCCATATCAAACAGCATACGGGTAGATGAATACATGCCCGAGTTACCTGCAGATAGAATGGCTGTCAGGATCACTGCATTCATGATACTGGCGGCAAAGGCAAAACCGGCTTTTTCATAGAGTAGGGTAAATGGCGAAAGCGCAATATTATCTGTTGCAGCGGCCTGTAATAAACGTGGGTCATTATAGGCAATCAGAGTGCCGATAATGAAAATACACACAATATAAAACAACAGGATACGCCAGAAAATTTGTTTGATGGCCACCGGAATGGTTTTCTTTGGATTTTTCGATTCACCTGCCGCCACACCGACCATTTCGGTACCTTGAAAGGAGAATCCGGCAATCATCGCCACACCAATTAATGCCTGGAAACCACCGACAAAGGGTGCATCACCAATGCTCCAGTTGGCAAATGCTTCCGCACCCGGGGTCAGCATGATCTTCACGATCATCCAGATCCCGATAATGATAAAGGCAATGATCGCGAGAACTTTCACCAGAGAAAAGAAAAATTCGGATTCGCCAAAGCCTTTTACTGTCAGGGCATTAATCCCGAAAATAATGGCAAGGAAGATGGCGCTCCAGTACACGCCCGGAATATCTGGAAACCAGAATTTCATAATAAACTGAACTGCAACCAACTCAAAAGCCACAGTAATGGCCCAGTTGTACCAGTAGTTCCAACCCAGAGCGAAACCAAAACCACCTTCGACATATTTGGTGCCGTAAGTGAAAAATGCACCTGAGGTCGGGTTGTGTGTGGCAAGCTCGCCTAGACTGGTCATCAGGAAATAAATCATGATCCCAATCAGTATATATGCAAGTAGTGCACCACCTGGTCCAGCGTTGGCAATGGTCGCCCCTGAGGCCAGGAATAAACCTGTACCAATGGATCCGCCAATGGCAATCATATTCAGATGACGAGCACCCAGCTTACGCTGCAGCTGCATCGTGTTTTGCGTTTCGCTCATCATGATTCCTTAACATTTTTTTGAGTGCTGGCGAAGAGCACTTTAAAGCCTTGTTGATCCGCTTTTACTGTGCAGCGACCAAAGTTTTGTTCAATCAGGGTCGGGTAGTTCAAGAAACGGTTAGCCACGATCCAAAGCTCACCGCCTGATTTTAAATGACGACGCGAGGTTTTACACAAGGTTTCGCTTGCCGTGTAATCGGTCTCGATTCCCAGATGAAAAGGCGGATTACTCACAATGGCATGCAAGAATAAGGGTGCATCCTCAATGCCTTTAACCGCTTTGATTTCAATCTGTTCAGGAATGAGCTGGTTTTCTTCAAAGGTCATTTGTGTGGAGGCTAGCGCAAAGGCATCGACATCCATGGCAAAAATCCGGTTTTTCGGATTCAACTTTGCCAGATACGCACTAATTACACCTGCGCCACAACCAAAGTCGGCAATCTTACCTGAAGTAACTTGTGACAAATAAGGTAATAGGGTGGCAGTTCCTACATCCAAACGGTTTTGACTAAAGACGCCTGGAAGTGCACAAATATTCAGGTCGCCATTTGGTGTCGATACGGTATAACGCTGTGCCCAGTCTGCAAGTGCTTTTTTCTCGACCGTATGTTCTAGAACCAATTGCCAAAGCTGGCAATGACGCGCGCTGTCAAGTTTGAGTGTTTTACCAAAAGGCTGCAACTGTTTGGCTGCACGCTCTATCCCGCCTTTCTTTTCACCGACCAGGAAAATACTGCTGCCCGGTTTAAGTTGTGCTGCCACAGTGTGCAGTAAATAATTGAGCAGTTCTTTAGACTTGGGTACAAAAATAACCGCCTGATCAAACTCAGCTTCAGGCATCTCTGCGCCAAAGTGGACATCTGCTTGTTGCGACTGGAAATATTGAAAATCATTAAAATTCCATGTCCAGACAGCGGGATTGATAGAGGCATCGAATTCAGCGAGTAGATCATCTGTCGGTGCATTAATGAGTAAGATGCGACCCGACAAAAAATCATATTGTCTTAATAAAACTTCGCTTTTAGGATCCATAGGTATCTCTCCAATATAAAGAACACTGCCTAAGTCTGACCTAGACAGTGTTCTTTGGACATGAAATTACTTCTTTGTTTCAGGAAGTACAACATTCAGAATAAGGGCAGCAATACCGCCAGTGGCAACGCCTGAGCTAAAGATATTACGGAATAACTCAGGAAGATGCTCAAGAATTTGTGGAACTTGTGCAACACCTAAACCCAGTGCCAGTGAAATCGCAATAATCAGCAGGGCACGGCGGTCCAGATGTACGCCAGACAGAATATTAATGCCGGAAGCTGCTACTGCACCAAACATCACCATCACTGCACCACCCAGTACCGCTTGCGGAACCGCCTGGATAATCCCGGCAACCGCAGGCAGTAAACCCAGAATGATCAGTAAAGCAGCAATCCAGATACCGACATAACGACTTGCTACGCCCGTTAACTGGATTACGCCATTATTTTGTGCAAATACGGAACTCGGGAAGGTGTTAAAAATACCGGCAAGGAATGAATTCGCGCCATTTACCAGTACACCGCCTTTAATGCGCTGCATCCATTTTGGACCATCAACTGGCTGGTTGGAAAGCTTTGAAGTCGCAGTGATATCACCAATCGCTTCTAAAGAGGTCACCAGATAGATGAATGCCATCGGAATAAACAGGCTCCAGGAGAAGCTTAAACCGAAATGCATTGGGGTTGGAATCTGTACCAACGGTGCATCTTTTAGACCAGAGAAATCCAGATGCCCCATAAAGCCCGCCAGAACATAACCACAGATTAGGGCGATCAAAATGGCAGAACTTTTTACCCAGGTAATCCGGATACGGTTCAGAATAATAATCAACGCCAAGACGGTACAAGACATGATCAGGTTGTCAGCATTGGCAAAAGTTTTATCGCTCATGGCCTGATAACCACCGCCCATACTGATTAAACCTTCTTTAATTAAGGTCAAACCAATCAGCAGCACGACAATCCCGGTCACCAGCGGTGTAATCAGTTTTTTGATCCAAGGCAGAATTTGTGACACGCCCATTTCAATAAATGCACCTGCAATCACCACACCAAAAATAGAAGCCATGACTGCTTCTACAGGTGTGCCTGCAGCCACCATGGCTGAACCAATACCAATAATTGGACCGATGAAGTTAAAGCTGGTTCCTTGGACAATCAGCAGACCGGCACCAAATGGCCCCACTTTTTTAGACTGTAAAAAAGTCGCGATACCCGAGATCACCAAGGACATGGACAAAATCATGTTGGTGTCTTCTTTGGAAACACCGAGCGCTAAACAAATCAGCAGGCCAGGGGTCACAATCGGGACAATAATCGCTAATAAATGCTGGAATGCAGCTAAAAAAGCAATCAGTGGTTTTGGTCGATCTTCCAGACCATATACCAGGTCGAGTTGATCTTTAGAAGGAGGAGATTGATTAAAATCAGACATGTGTCAATGCAAATTAAGGCTGGGTGGCGCTATTCTAATCGAGTTACACGTCTTTACAAAATTAAAAAAGCCCCAACGGAGCAAAAAAAGTTGAGGAGTGTGGTTACAGTGACTATAAAAGTTTTGTATTTTTCTGTATAATTTGCCCTCAAATTACATACGCATTGAATTTACATGTCAGATATTAAAACTCTCCGTAACATCGCCATTATTGCGCACGTCGATCATGGTAAAACCACTCTTGTAGACAAACTTTTGCAACAATCAGGTGCTCTCGGTGATCGCGCGGGTGAGATCGAGCGTGTCATGGATTCTGGCGCTATTGAAAGCGAACGTGGTATTACCATTCTTGCAAAAAACACTGCAATCAAATGGTTAGATGAACGTACCAATACTGAATACCGTATTAACATCGTGGACACCCCGGGACACGCCGACTTCGGTGGTGAAGTTGAACGTGTAATGTCGATGGTTGACTGCGTACTTCTTCTTGTAGACTCACAAGAAGGCCCGATGCCACAAACTCGTTTCGTAACGCAAAAAGCGTTCGCACGTGGTTTGAAACCAATCGTGATTATTAACAAAGTAGACAAGCCAAGTGCGCGTCCAGACTGGGTAATTGACCAAGTATTCGATCTATTCGATAACTTGGGTGCTTCTGACGAACAGTTAGACTTCCCAGTTGTTTATGCTTCAGGCCTTCGTGGTGTTGCTGGTCCTTCTCCAGAAGAACTTGCTGAAGATATGACTCCGTTGTTCCAAACGATCGTAGACATCGTTGAACCACCAGCGGTTGACGTTGATGGCCCATTCCAAATGCAAGTATCTTCACTTGACTATAACAGCTTCGTAGGCGTTATCGGTATTGGTCGTATCCAACGCGGTTCAGTGAAATTAAACACACAAGTAACTGTAATCGATAAAGATGGCAAAACACGTAACGGCCGTATCTTAAAAATCATGGGTTATCATGGTCTAGATCGCGTTGACGTTGAAGAAGCTTCTGCAGGCGATATCGTTTGTGTAACGGGTATCGATGCACTCAACATTTCTGACACCATCTGTGATCCGAAAAATGTTGAAGCTTTACCTCCATTGTCTGTAGATGAACCTACAGTATCGATGACATTCCAGGTAAACAACTCACCGTTTGCTGGTAAAGAAGGTAAGTTCGTAACTTCACGTAATATCCGTGAACGTCTAGACCGCGAATTGATTCACAACGTAGCATTACGTGTTGAAGATACTGACAGCCCAGACCGTTTCAAAGTATCTGGTCGTGGTGAACTTCACCTTTCAGTTCTTATTGAAAACATGCGTCGTGAAGGCTTCGAAATGGGCGTATCTCGTCCACAAGTAATCATTAAAGAAATTGATGGTGAAAAACAAGAGCCATACGAAAACGTTACTTTTGACGTTGAAGAACAGCACCAAGGCGCTGTAATGGAACAAATGGGTCATCGTAAAGGCGAAATGACCAATATGGAAGTTGACGGTAAAGGCCGTATCCGTATTGAAGCCACTGTTCCTTCACGCGGTCTGATTGGTTTCCGTTCTGAATTCCTGACCATGACTTCTGGTACAGGGATCATGACGTCTAGCTTCTCGCACTACGGTCCAATGAAGCAAGGTACTGTTGCGAAACGTCAAAACGGTGTACTGATTTCTATGGTTCAAGGTACTTGCCTGGGCTATGCACTGTTCACACTTCAAGACCGTGGTCGTCTATTCGCGAAACCACAGTTAGAAGTTTATGAAGGTATGATCATCGGTATTAACTCTCGTTCAGACGACATGACAGTTAACCCGACTAAAGCAAAACAGTTAACCAACGTACGTGCTTCTGGTACTGATGATGCGTTAACGCTGGTTCCTGCGATTGAATATACACTTGAGCAAGCGCTTGAGTTTATTGAAGATGATGAACTAGTAGAAGTAACACCTAAGTCAATCCGTATCCGTAAGCGTTTCTTGACTGAAAACGAACGTAAACGTAACCGTTCAGGTAAATAATCGCTAGATTATTTCGGGTTTTCAAAAACCGTAATCTTTTCGAAGATTACGGTTTTTTTTTATATTTAAGCGATGCTCACATTGCAATTTACTAAAACGCATTAAATTAAGTCAAAATTAAAAGTATTTACTCAGGTATAATTTGACCCAAAACTTGAAAATAAAATATGGGAGCAGTTATGAGTATTATTCAAGAATTTAAAGAGTTTGCGATCAAAGGCAATATGATGGATCTGGCGATTGGTGTCATCATCGGTGGCGCTTTTAGCAAGATCATCGATTCATTGGTGAAAGACATCATTATGCCTTTAATTACCGTGATTACCGGTGGTGGCGTCGATTTTACGCAAAAATTCTTTATCTTAGGAAGAAACCCAGACAATTTACAATCTTTAGATGCCTTGACTAAGGCGGGTGTGAATGTACTGACTTACGGTAACTTTTTAACGATTTTAATTAATTTCTTAATCTTAGCCTGGGTCGTATTTTTATTGGTTAAATTCATGAATCGTTTACGTAAACAAGAAGGCCCAGTCGAGGAAACTCCGACTACCCCAGCCGATATTGAATTACTGCGTGAAATTCGTGATGAATTGAAAAAGCGTCCACCTCAAGTCTAATGTTTCTAATCCCCCTAAATCCCCCTTTTATAAAGGGGGGGGAACTCCTCCCTCTGTCAAAGGGAGGTAAGGAGGGATTTATAAATATTAAAAATCCATCCGAAACTTAATTTCGACCAAATGAAAACCAAACTGGCTTTTGACCGGGCCATGTAATACCCGTTCAGCGCCAGTAAACACCAGTTTATCAATTACTGGAACCAGTTGGCCTTTCTTCACTTCACCTAGCTCACCGCCACGTTTGGCAGAATTACAGGTTGAATACTGTTTTGCGATTTTATTAAAGTCGGCACCACTTAAAATCTTCTTTTTAAGCTGCTCAGCGGTTTCTTTATCTTTAACCAGAATATGACGCAAAATGGCTGTTTTCATGACTTTTTCCCTCGTACAGTTGCCACTTTTTTGACAGGGAGATGGATCTTTTTCAAAGGTTGGCATTCAGGACAAAAAACTGAAGCTCGTTGTCCCAATTTGATATTTTCAAGTGTGGTCTCGCAGTTCACACACATTTCACCGGCACGGCCATAAGCTAGCAGGGTTTGCTGAAAATAGCCATTTTCGCCCATGGCATTGGTGTAGTCTCTTAAGGTTGAACCACCCAGATCAATTGCCTGTTTCAAAATGCGCTTAATTTCCAGCACTAACTTTTCAATCTGCATCAAGCTTAAAGTCGAGGCCGGTTGCGCCGGATGAATCCCCAGATTAAACAGACTTTCAGTCGCATAAATATTGCCTACGCCCACCACCACATGGTTATCCATAATTGCAACTTTGGTGCCAACATTTTTATTCTTCAATTTTTCAAATAAATACTTGGCATTAAAGTTCTCGCTTAAGGGCTCTGGCCCCAGCGTATCGATCAATTTGCTTTGTGATTGTGCATCCAGCCAAAGAATGCAGCCAAAACGACGAGGGTCATGATAACGCAGTTCGATATCATCAAACTGAATGATCAGATGGTCATGTTTGCGTAATTCTTCATTGCCATCGCATAGACGGAAACTCCCCGACATGCCTAAATGCCAGAGCATGGTGTCGTGTTCAAACTCCGCCAGAATATATTTAGAACGGCGAGTGAGCTTCAGTAATTTTTGCCCCACCAGCTTTTCTATATTCTCCGGAATAGGCCAGCGCAAACTTGACTGACGTACTTCAACACGTTTTACGCGTTGCTCTAATAAAGGCAATAAACTGGTTTTGGTGGTTTCAACTTCTGGTAATTCAGGCATAACACATCAGTGGCGAGGGAGATGCAGCTAATATTGGGTGAATTGGCTGGGATTGCAAGCGTTAATCTGGGTGAAATCGCTGGAAAATGACTGGGTATTTCATATTTATTTAAGCTGTAATTGCTTAAAGAATAAACTGGGTTTCTATGTTTTTATAGCGAATTTTCTTAGAAGTAAATCGAATGGAAATTATCAATACATTATAAGCTGATGAAAAATATATAAATAATTTAAGATTTTTTAAATAAAAATTATATTTTTATGTTTAAGACATAACTAAAAGTTTAATGAGTAATAAAAAAAATGCTGGGAATTTGTATGAAAAGTTATGTAAATTCATGCACCTAATAGCAATTTAAAAACCTTGCTTGTTTTTCTCTCCGAATGTTTAGGTTTTACATGAAATATTTAGGTCTAGCTCTATTGCCTTTAATGGCTGCCATGACAACCGCTCAAGCGGAATCTGCATTTGATCCACAAGGTCAATATTTACTGGGTGACTGGAATGGTCAACGTACAGAACTGGCCCAACAGGGAATTAAATTTGAAGCCAATCTGTTAACCGATACCGCCTATCTTGCTGATGGTGGTCGTAATGAGGGCGCAGATCCATTAACTTCTGCCCAATTATGGCTAGGTACTCAACTGGACATGGAAAAGCTGGCAGGATGGAATGGCGTCACCGTACGTGCCGTGATGAGTGCACGTCAGGGTCAAAGTACCTCTGTCCGTGACTTGCAGGATCCTAGTGCACCGCAACTGGCCAATGTACAAGGTACTTTCGGACGTGGTAATCAGGATAGCCGTCTGAGCGAGCTGTCTATTGAAAAGAATTATAAAGAGCAGGGACTCAGTATTAAGGCGGGTCGTCTTGGTCTGGGTATGGACTTTAATGTCATGGCCTGTGATTTTGCCAGTACGGCATTTTGTGCAGCGCAAATGGGCAAATGGCAGGGCAATATCTGGATGAATACGCCTGTAGCACAATGGGGTGCGCGCGTGAAGCAGCAACTCAATCCTGAACTTGCCGTACAAGTTGGTGTGTATGAGTTTAATCCGGATAATGGTAATGGCGCTAAAGAAGGTCAGGGCTGGAGTCTGGATACCGACCATGCAGATGGCGTGACGATTCCTGCAGAAGTCATCTGGACGCCGAAATCATGGGTGAGTGGCCTGCCGGGCAGCTACCGGATCGGCGGGATGTACAATACTGCCGATGATGTTGCCAACCAAAAAGATATTGCCAATCCTACTGATGCCAAAAACCGTACTTTTGCAGGCTGGTTAGCTGTAGAACAACAGTTAACGTCTACAGGTCAGGGCCGTCAGGGTTTGCATTCATTTGCTAACTTTACCTGGCATGACCGCGATACTAACAAAGTGGATAATTCACAACAAATTGGTGTGAAATATATCGGTCTTGCGGACAGCCAGCCGAATGATATTTTAGGTCTGGCGGTCAATCGTGTACATATTAATGACCGGATCAAGAATCTGAATTTTGATGCGAGTGCAGAATACAATATTGAACTGAACTATAGCTATAACGCAACAAAGTGGCTGATGCTGCGTCCAAACCTGCAATATGTCATTAATCCAGGTTCAAGCAACAATGTGGATGATGCACTGGTACTCGGTTTGACTACACGAATCATCTTCTAAAGTTTGATCGTTCACGTTATAACTAAACAGGCTCTTAAGAGCCTGTTTTTATTTTTAGAGTGAAACTGGGCAATAAAAAGAGGAAATACAGCGTGGCATTACTATTTCAACCTATTCAATTTGGATCACTGCAACTTCAAAATAAAATCGTAATTGCGCCGATGTGTCAGTACTCTGCAACAGAGCAGGGGGAAATTACCTATTGGCACGAGCAGCAATGGGCTAACTATGCCTTATCGGGTGCAGGTTTATGTATTGTCGAAGCGACTGCGGTACAGCCAGAAGGCCGGATCAGTTATGCCGATCTGGGTTTATGGAATGACGAACAGGCAAAGCAGATCAAGACTTTACTAGAAAAAGTTAAATCCATTTCCCCGATGCCTTTTGCCATTCAGCTCGCACATGCCGGACGTAAAGCTTCAACAGATAAACCATGGGCAGGTAAAGGTCAGTTTAAGCCGAATGAAGCACATGGCTGGCAAACTGTTTCTGCCAGTGATATTCCTTTTCAGGCCGATGAACATCCACCTAAGGCATTAAGCCAGTTGGAAATTGAGCAGGTCATTGCTGACTTTGCAGAAAGTGCCAAACGTGCAGTTGAGGCTGGTTTTGACCTGATTGAGCTGCATGCAGCGCATGGTTATTTACTGCATCAGTTCATGTCACCACTTTCCAATAAACGTGATGATCAGTATGGCGGTTCACTGGAGAACCGGATGCGCCTGACTCTGGAAGTATTACAAGCCATGAAGGCGGCGGTTCCAGACGGTTATCCGATTGGAGTGCGTATTTCGGCCAGCGACTGGATGGATCAGCCAGATAGCTGGACCATTGACTCTTCAATTGAATTGTCCAAAGCACTGGAAGCTGCAGGTGCTGCCTATATTCATATTTCTAGTGCCGGTTTACATGCCAAACAGAACATTGATGTGAAGCCGAATTATCAGGTGCCTTTTGCAGATGCGATCAAGAAAGTCGTGAATATTCCCGTGATTGCCGTCGGTTTGATTACTGAAGCTAAGCAGGCAGAAGATATTTTACAAAAGGGCCAAGCGGATGCCATCGCACTGGCTCGTGCCATTCTTTATGATCCCCATTGGCCTTGGCATGCAGCGGCAGCACTTGAGGAAAAAATCAAGATTTCACCGCAATATCTGCGCTGCGCACCGCATGGTTTGAATCACCTGTTTGAGCCTTTTTAACACTGCTTTAGTCTCAGAAATTCTTATAATGGAATATCACTGGCAAGAGGATACTGCATTATGATTTTTGCGGTCATTGTGCCCATATTTTTATTATTGGCACTGGGTTATCTGACTGTAAAGAGTCAAGTGTTAAGCAAAGAGCAGGTGGGGACGGTCGGTGCTTTTGTCATTAAAGTGGCCTTGCCCTTGCTGTTCTTTCAGTCCCTTGCCTCCAAAGACCTGCATGAAATCTGGTATTTTGAATACTTTGCCGTGTATAGCAGTGTGACCTTGCTGCTCTATGGTAGCGGCTTCTGGATTATGCGCCGTCATTTTCAGAATACGCATTCGCAAAGTGCAGTGCTGTCGTTGGGCGCTGCAATGTCAAATACTGGCCTGATTGGTACGGCTGTGCTCAGCTTATTGATCGGGCAACAGGCGATGACCTATACCTCTCTGGTGGTCATCATTGAAAGCGTGTTGCTGATTCCGCTGGTGCTGGTCATGGCTGCGCTGGGCACACAACATCAGGCAAATCTTGGCGCCATTTTGAAAAGTGTACTGCTGACCTTGCTGAAGAATCCCTTATTTATGGGGGTCATGCTCGGCATGGCCTGTGCGGTTTTCCAGATTAAAATTCCAGTCTATCTCGATCAGGTCTTCGCCTTGATTGGTCAGACGGCCTCACCATTGGCCCTGTTTGCTATTGGCGGCGGGATCGTAGGAATGAGTCTGAAATATGTCAATCTGCAAAGTTTCTATCTGGTATTTTCCAGCAATATCATGATGCCGTTATTGATGTATCTGGGACTGAGCCAGTTAACTGATTTAAGTCAGGAAATGGTCCATGCTGGTACGCTCATTGCAGCTTTGCCGATGCCGACGATTTTTGGCATGTTGGGACAGGCGTATGGTCTGAATGATCGAACTTTAACGCCATTGTTGATGAGTACCATTGCCGGTTTTATCGTGACCAGTGGCTTAATTGCCTTGTGGTGGGGATAATCTTTTAGAAGATGAATGCTCTGCTATTAAAAAGCCCCAAATTGCATGGGGCTTTTTATATTTTAATTTTGTGGAATTAACTTAACTCTTTTTCGCAGGTGCTTTTTTCTGCTCAGCCAGCATTTTGTCTACCGCTGCCAAAGACTCTTTGGCCTGTGGAACATTTTGCTGCGTCAGTGCGGCAAAGATTTTCTTCGCTTCTGGCAGGTTTTGCGGAACAATACTGCCATTGGCAAACATATTACCTACTGCCATCAGCGCCGGAATATAACCTTTTTTTGCCAGTTCCTGAATGCTGCTTAGGCCTTGCTGAATCGGTTTTTCATCTTTGTTTTTGAAACCGCTGCTGATGTCATATAAGGCTTTGGCATGAATGGCCTGCATATTGCCTTTGCTGATCAGCGGTTGCAGCTTTTGCAGTCCGGCTTTATTTGACGCTGCTGTATTTTCAGAAAATAGCAGTATGGCTAGATCAATGCTGGCATCATCAAACTTGGCTGCCGAAGCGCGTTCCAGATGCTGTTTGGCTTTGGTCAAATCCTGTTTGAGTCCGAGTGTGCCGGCTGCATAGTTTTTACCCAGTACATAATTGGCCACCGGATAGCCTTTGCTGGCTGCCTGCTCGTAAAGCTGAATGGCTTTTTTCTCGTCCTTGGTTGTACCTTGGCCGGTTTGGGTCAAATAGCCTAAGTTATATAAAGCTTGGGCATTTCCCTGACTGGCCAATTGACTCAAAGCGTCATAGGCACCTTTAAAATTATTGGCTTTGACCATGGCCTCAACTTTTTGAAATTGGGGATCGACTTGATCTTTTACGGTATTTGCCAAAGCGAATTGCGCAGAAAGGGCAAGAACTGTAGCGAGTACTAATTTTTTCATGGTTCCTATAACCTTATTATTGCTGGCACCTTATTCCTTGGTGCGATTTTAATCATTTTCACTTACATCATAAAAGGATTTTGTGCTTTGTAAATATACAATTTGTCACTAAATATAAATCATCGAAGCACAATATACCGATTAAATCGATGCATGATTTGGACAGGTTTCTGATCAATCCTGCAGATATCAAAAGGATTACTTTGCTTCAGCCGACTTCTCTGTTTAAATCTCGGTTTGAATCAGACTCCCAGGATTTAACCATGTTTGTCAAAACCATTAAACGTCACTATGACAGAATCAATGCTGATGAATCGATTGCCGATGAAGACAAGATTGATGCGCTGCTGATGAAACTTGGTGCAGAGTTTTTGATGAGTCAGGAAGACCGGGTATATGTTTTTCAAAAAGGTGAATTAACAGCAAAGTTTGATGCCAAACATGCGCGAGCCTATCATTTCAAAGACTATGTCGTGAAAGACATGAATAAGCTGTTTCATGGTTTCTAAAACAAAAAAGCCAAGAATTTCATCTTGGCTTTTTTTATGGGCTACGCAATGATTATTGCGGACGCGCCACATCACCACTTAAGGCTTCAGGAAGTTCCAGAACATCTAGACCTAACTCGGTCAATGCTTCAGGTTTTGCAACGACTAGCGCTTTATAACCATTTTCAATCGCGATGCTATTGACGATTTCAACATCATTATTCAGTTTGGTCGCAACATCAGGCGCGGCACCTGTGCCTTGAACCAGATGTAACCAGTGTTTTGGCTTGGCTTTAAACCATAAACGCGCAATCACTTCCTGACCCAGGTAGCAACCCTTGTCGTAGTGAATGCCTTCGCGTTGATGCAAACGTAATTCTTGTGGTTGAAACAGGGTCGCGGTGGCAGCCTGAATCCAGGCTTGACCTGATTCAATAGCTTGCTGTTCCCACATCGTTACATCGGTTTCAGTCGCCATAAAGTCAGTATGAATGCCATTAACGGCTGGATAAACCGGACCAACCAGTTCCAGTTTCATTTTTGAAAAGGCGCCAAATTTCTTAATATGATTGGCCAGTTCCGTAGCCTGATCTGCAATGCTCACGATTTCAAAGCTTTCCGGAGTGATTTTTTTAAGCCATAAGCCAAATTGAATGCGTCCTTTCAGACTGCAGATTGCAGTATAGCGGGTCTGGTTTTCCGCCAAAGTTTCAGTATTCAAAGTCACCTGACCTTGAAGGAATTTTTGTGCATCTACACCATTCAGACTAAACAATGTAAAAGCAGGAGACGCTGCCATAATAAGCCCCGGTTTGAATACTATAAATCAATGCAGTTATTGTGCAGCAAGCATCAAATAGAGGCAAACAAAAAAGCCAACAATCGAAATCATTGGCTTTTAGCGAGCGGATCTTTAGTGGTGATGGCTAGCCGGTAATGACGAATCACAAGGGAATTTGCCTCCACAGACCCGTACGGTTTCCATCATGCCCTAATCTTCATGGTCGAGGATATGACAATGTTGTACGAAGTCACCTTCAAATTTCTTGTAATGGCTGCGGACAATATAGGTATAGTTTTGTTTTACAAAAAGCGTGTCCTTAAACTGTCCTTTCATGCCACGGTATTGCACATCATCCAGAACTGGATTCACCGGATCTTCTGGTGCCACTGCCTCACTGACATCCTTACCTTGAGGATTCAAAATTTTAACAATCTGGAACGGGTTAACATGAATATGGAACGGATGACCACCAAAACCAGCGCTGGTCAGTTCCCATTCATCAGTCTGTCCGACTTGTAATTGACGGACATATTCGCTATCCACTGAACCATCTCCATCAAAGAAATCTCCGAAACTCAGTGTATCTCCATCTTTTTTATGCCGGAAGCCAAATTTGAATACGCCAGTTCTAGGGTCGGGACCGAGCGAAAAAGCACTATATTATTTTGGTCGGGCAGCAACTACTTTATCAATTTCCGGTGTCATCAGTGATGGATGATCACTAAACGCAGAAAGATTAAGCTGAGATAACTGGCTCTGGATGTCTTTGCTTAAACCAATTTTTTGTGCCCGATCTTTCAGGAACTGGGCAGCAGTCTGAGCCTTGGTCTTGATTGCTTTTACATTGACCCATCCCAGCAGTTGGGCATTGAAGCGGTGATTTGGAGCAATTTGAGGGCCTACATTCGGTAATGGCGCGTTAATTTCATCATTGATATTCAATTTGGTGTCAAAAAGGCAGTATCTATTGGTGGTCGGAAAGGCAACCATTGCATCATGACGATAACCAGGATGGAACACGGACAGGGTTCTGGTCTGTACATGATTCATGGTTAAGCCATCTTGCGCGATGGTATGCACATTCAGGCTATTCAGCTTCTCAAATTCAGCTTTCTTGTCTGCCTCCTGATAGGCTGAACAGGCTTTAATGGTTTGCTCTGCAGTAAACTTACTGGAGTCCGGAATTTCCTTAATGATTAAACCAATAGTATCGCGTACACCGCCATGAATCATGCGCCAGCGGTTAAATACATTCTGTTCAACCTTCATTTCTCCCACAATTTTACCGTTGATAGACGTGTAGTAATTCTGGTTGGTCCAAAAGCCGCCAATAGACAGGTCATTATAATTTTCTAGCATGCCTATACCTACACCTTCACAGTTATTGGGAACAGCGAATGTGACATTAGGATCGGGGTTGCTACAGCGATATTGGATTTGCTGGAACAACAGGATGTTTTCGTTCGGATAACTGTTTTTTTCTTTCCATAGAATATCCATATCTCCAGTTGAGGTGACTTTGCCATTTTTGACTTTTGGCGTTCTTGAGCCTTCAACAATCAATGGGCCTACCATACCATTTGACACCTGAAGAGCAGTTGAGCCATGCAGATGGGCGTGATACCAGTAAGTCCCTGCGGGATGATTCGGTTCCATTTTGAACTGATAATCAAATTTTTCCTGAGGTTTGAATTTCAGGAAAACATTATCGCTATTGCCTTGAGGACTGACCCAGAAGCCATGGGTATGCAGGTTGGTGGTATTAAAGCAGTGTGGTTCATTTACATTCTCAACATGAGTTGGACAGGTTGTTTCTGACTCGGATGGCAGCTGGTTATTCAGGTTAAGTGCCATGGTTTCACCCTGTTTGACCCGAATCTGTGGCCCGACCAATTGATCCTCAATATATTCACCAGTTTTTTTCTTATCAAATAAACTGGGTTTGGTTAAATAGCCTCTCAGCAGTACCTGATCCCATAAGCCATTTCTGGGGTTATAGAGCTTGCTGGTTTTATAGGCCACGATCAGCTCATATTTGCCCTTGGCACTTTTCGGTAACAGAGGTGGGTTGCTAATCAAGCTGTCTGATGTGGTCGGAACGGGATGTGAGGGTTTGGGTGGAGGTGTTGGGTGTGAGGGATGAGAGGGTTGGGACGGTGGTGATGGATTGGACGGTGGTGATGGATTTTTTGTTCCATCCCAACCGCGAGCTAAGAGCGTCAAAATGGCGGCTATAGCTCCGAATATTGCGATTTTCAACATTTCAGTTCTGCCTGTTATGGTTATTGTTTTAATGTGAGGATTGTGGAGAGTGTGACATGCGTCACACTGAGCTTCTGATAGTTTTGGAAAATCTGCTATCCCAAATTAGGGGATTGAAATTTTGCTAAATGCGGCGGCAGGACAGGCCTATGAAAACCAGTGAGACTATATTTTTTTATCTTTAGAAAAATGCAAATAAAATTAATTATTTATTAATGATATTAGTGGTTTAGGGTAATAATCAAACAAAAATATAGAGAAATATTTTGCAACATAAGACTAAAGAATAAGGCGAATTATTCAGATTTTTTTAGCAAAAGACCGCTTTAAAGCAAAAATTCTAAAGTCTATGTAACAAATTTTTGCGAAAATACCGATTTTTATAATTAAGTATTTGAAAAATATAAAATTTGGGAAATGCTATTTGTGCAGCGTACAATGCTGCTATTACAAAAGTAACTCATCAATATCTATTGATGAATAAAAATAGAGATAAACGAGGGCAGGCAAGCTTATGAACAACAACTACCGTAAACCGCTGCAATCCACCCAGCTGGAATATTATGACGTGCGACAGGCCGTAGAAGATATTCAGCCAGGCGCATATGCCAAACTTCCTTATACTTCCAAAGTTTTGGCAGAGCAGTTGGTGCGTCGTTGTGATCCTGCCATTCTGGAACAGTCTTTACGTCAGCTGATTGAGCGAAAACAAGAACATGATTTTCCTTGGTATCCGGCACGTGTAGTGTGTCATGACATCTTGGGGCAAACGGCACTGGTTGACCTTGCCGGTTTACGTGATGCGATTGCCGATCAGGGCGGTGACCCGTCTAAAGTCAATCCGGTGGTACCAACCCAGCTAATTGTCGACCATTCACTGGCGGTTGAGTTTGGTGGTTTTGATCCGGATGCCTTTGAGAAAAACCGTGCCATTGAAGACCGTCGTAACGAAGACCGTTTCCATTTTATTGAATGGACTAAAACCGCGTTTGAAAATGTTGATGTAATTCCTGCGGGCAATGGCATCATGCACCAGATCAATCTGGAGAAAATGTCTCCGGTGATTCAAAACCGTGATGGTCTGGCATTCCCGGACACCTGTGTTGGTACAGATTCGCATACGCCTCATACAGATGCATTGGGCGTGATCTCGATTGGTGTTGGCGGCTTGGAAGCTGAAAACGTGATGCTGGGCCGAGCATCTTGGATGCGTCTGCCAGATATTATTGGTGTGGAATTGGTGGGTCAGCGCAAGCCGGGCATTACTGCAACCGATATCGTATTAGCATTGACTGAATTCCTGCGTAAAGAGCGTGTGGTTGGCGCTTACTTAGAATTCTTTGGTGAAGGTGCTGACAGCATGTCAGTGGGTGATCGCGCCACGATTTCCAACATGACCCCGGAATATGGCGCTACCGCTGCGATGTTCTATATCGACCAGAACACCATTGATTATCTGACTTTGACCGGTCGTGAGCCTGAGCAAGTCAAACTGGTCGAAACTTATGCCAAAGAGATCGGGCTTTGGGCATCGGATATGACCCAAGCAGTATATCCACGTGTATTGCGTTTCGATTTATCGACTGTGACACGTAATATTGCAGGGCCATCAAATCCACATGCACGTGTCTCGACATCTGACCTGAAAGAAAAAGGCATTGCCGGTAATTTAGAAGCAGCTCGCGCGCAAGAAGCAGAAGGCTTGATGCCAGATGGTGCGGTGATTATCGCGGCGATTACGTCTTGTACCAATACCTCCAACCCACGTAATACGGTGGCGGCAGGTTTGCTAGCACGTAAGGCCAATGAATTGGGCTTGGTGCGTAAACCTTGGGTGAAATCTTCTTTTGCACCGGGTTCTAAAGCGGCTGCTTTGTATTTGGAAGAAGCAGGCGTACTTAAAGATTTAGAAAAACTGGGCTTTGGTATCGTGGCCTATGCATGCACGACCTGTAACGGCATGTCGGGCGCATTAGATCCAAAGATTCAGCAGGAAATTATCGACCGTGATCTGTATGCAACAGCGGTGCTTTCGGGCAACCGTAACTTCGATGGGCGTATTCATCCATATGCGAAGCAGGCATTCTTGGCTTCACCGCCTTTAGTGGTGGCGTATGCAATTGCCGGTACGATTCGTTTTGACATCGAAAAAGATGCTTTAGGTACAGACAAAGACGGCAATCCGATTTATCTAAAAGATATCTGGCCATCGGATGAAGAAATTGATGCGCTGGTGAAAGTTGCTGTAAAACCAGAACAATTCAAAAAAATCTATATTCCGATGTTCGACTTGGGTGTGAATGAAAAAGCAACAAGTCCGTTGTATGACTGGCGTCCGCAAAGTACGTATATTCGCCGTCCGCCGTATTGGGAAGGGGCTTTGGCTGCACCGCGTACCTTGTCAAATATGCGTCCGCTGGCGATCTTGGGCGATAACATCACCACTGATCATTTATCACCATCGAATGCCATTGTGCTCGACAGTGCTTCAGGTGAATACCTGAAAAAAATGGGTGTGCCTGAGGAAGACTTTAACTCCTATGCAACGCATCGCGGTGATCACCTCACGACGCAACGTGCGACTTTTGCCAACCCGAAACTGTTTAATGAGATGGTAGTGCGTTCTGATGGCACCATCAAGCAGGGTTCGAAAGCGCGTGTGGAACCTGAAGGTGAAGTAATGCGGATGTGGGAAGCGATTGAGATCTACATGAACCGTAAACAACCGTTGATTATTATTGCCGGTAAGGATTATGGTCAGGGTTCGAGTCGTGACTGGGCAGCGAAAGGTGTGCGTCTGGCAGGTGTAGAAGCGATTGTGGCAGAAGGTTTTGAGCGTATTCACCGTACTAATTTAGTCGGTATGGGTGTTTTACCGCTTGAGTTTAAGCCGGGTACAGATCGTAAGACTTTAGGTCTTGATGGTACTGAGCTGTATAGCGTGATTGGTAATATCGCGCCACGTTCGACGTTGACTTTAGTAATTGAGCGTTCGACCGATGATGGTAAGAACCAGATTGTTGAAGTGCCTGTGACTTGCCGTTTGGATACTGAAGAAGAAGTGCATGTGTATGAAGCGGGTGGGGTATTGCAGCGCTTTGCACAAGACTTCTTGGAAGGGAATGTGGCTTAATCTTTTTTTTAATCACCCCTAGCCCCTCTTTGAAAAAGAGGGGAACTCCCTACTTTTTTAAGGAGGGTTGGAGTGGATTAAAGTTGTTGATATTGTTTAAAAAAGACCCTACTGTGAAGTGGGGTTTTTATTTAGAGCATTAATGTCTTTATCAAGAAAATACAAACAGGTACTTTTCTTTTTATACTTAAGCAATTGAGCTTCCTCAATGATTAAAGACGTCTATAACTTTAAGGGAATATAAAATTTCATATGGCTATGGTGATAATTTTGTATTAACGCACTGCGCTATACTTGGCCTTATGCATCACTTATCTCAATGTTATTAAACTACTTAACTTGAAAAAAAATAATAAATTATCACTTAATTAATGAGTTACTAAATAATAATTAGAAATACTACTTTGCCCAAACGACACTATCATTTACAAAAATGGACAATAGACATTCATTACCAGAGGGTTATACTAGTCAGACCATTTCTAAAACCATGGAGAACAAAGATGGTTACTGCTGGCGAAAAACCCGGAACAGGCTTCTATTTTTGTGTTCAATGCGGACACCGCACCTACTTAGAAATTGGTACTGATCGTTTACCACCGTGTACCAAATGCCAAGGCAATCAATTTAACAATAAGAATGCCTAAGCAAAACAACTCAAACAGTTACCCTCTGTTTTGAATGAAAGCCCTATTACTCGATAGGGCTTTTTGCTGTGGTATCTAAATCTCATACATAGAAATAAAAGATTATTATGAGAAAACAGTTTTATGTTGGGAGGAATCTTAGTTTAAAGCAAAAAATATAATAAATTCAAAAAATTATTTGAACTCTTAGTATAAAAGGTATAGGTTGTCTGTTTTAAAAATTAGCTAACCACTTAAAATTAAGGTTAGATATTTCCGGGGGGGAAACAATGAAAAAATTTACAGCTTTAATATTAGGCAGTGCAATCCTATTTACTTCAGGTTGTGCCACGATGTTTAATGGTTCAACACAAACTGTGAATATCCGTAGTAACGATGAATTGGCTAAGTTATATGTCAATGAAGAATATATGGGTCAGCGTAATACTGTTTATACTTTCAAAAAGAAAGAAAATTATGTAATTAAAGCAGAGAAGCAAGGCTGCCAAACCAACATCGTTATTCCACAAAAAACTTTTGATCCAACAACCTTATTAGGTGTTTTCTTGGATTGGGGAATTATCTCTATTCTCGTTGTGGATGGTGCTGCTACTGGTGCATGGCAAAAATTCAGCCAGACAAGTTTTGTAGTGGATCCTAATTGTTAAATAGTTCACTCCGATTTAAAAAATATCCCATTAAATAATGGGATATTTTTTTTATAGATTTTATTTTCTTAAAATATTATTGTTTGAAAATTAACCAATAAAACCCCATATAAAACTCTAGATTCACAATGTTTAGGGCAGCTCAATTGCAACATTATCTTGATCTTAATCATGACTCAGGTGTTGCCAATTACGAGATTGGTAACGAGTTTATTCGGGTTCAATTTAAGAAAAACTCGAAAGTTTATACTTATAGCTATAGCAGTTCCGGTTATCAGCATGTCGAAAACATGAAACAGCTCGCTCAATATGGCGATGGTCTGAATGCCTATATCAATCATCATACCCGACAGCTCTTTGTACGATAAAACTGGTCTGCTTCTTGCTTCAGTGAAAGTTCTAGAAGGCAAATATTTTTCTAAAGGATAAATATCTGCCTAGAAATAGTGCAAGTGCATATATTAAAAAGAGGGCTATCACCTATGGATATTCAACAGCACGCACCGGAGTCAGGAAATTTAGATAAAAAAGCCCATTTCTATTCTGCATGGCCACTGATCCTGATTCTTTTTGGGGGCGCGATTGGCTCGGTTTACGCTGTGATCGCTTATTTGCTTAATTTGAAAATTTATAGTTCTGAGTTGACTAGAATTAATAAGGTACTGGCTAATCTTCTGTGCGGGATGTCCGCGATTAGTGCCTGGTGGTTTAGTGCGCAATGGATTCAGGGAACATTCTTTCAATAAAACAGCAATCCTGTCCTGAATATAAATTGCAATAAAGTCTCATTTTGGCGAATAAAAAAGCATAAAAAATTGGAAATGGAATTTATTTCTCTATATGTGGGTTAATAATGAAATAAATTTTCAGATTTAATGCAAATTAAAAAAACATAGGAAATTAATCCCGTCCATCTTTACCTAATATAGCTTTCAAGGGTGTGATGGGATCGGAAAGAGTAGCATGCTGTGAGCGGCGCAAAACGCGAGTGCAGTACGAACCCAAAAGGTCTCGATTCGGCTTAGGACGCTATAGACCAAAAGTTTATAGGCTATAAGATCAGGTCTTACAAAGAATGATAGTTGAAGTAAACCATTGCGAGTTTTCCCAACACCCTAAAAAATTCTCCAGCAATATACGTAGAATTAAATATAAATATAAATATAAATATAAATCATAAATTTAAGAAAACTATTTATCCAAGCAGGATACAAATCCATCCTTCATTTATCAGCATGATCTGTTATTTTAAAAACATCAGCTGCCCCCTAGGGGAATCCTCATGAATCTCGATATCTGGTGTCGCTTTTTACTGTTTTGCACACTGATCAATTATGTCATTCTCATGATCTGGTTCGTGGTCTATGTCTTTGCCCGAAACTGGATGAAGCAGGTGCATGGAAAATGGTTTCGGCTGTCAGATACCAGTTTCGATATGATTCATTATTCGGGTATGGCGCTCTATAAAATTGGGATTCTGCTATTTAACCTGACGCCGTTAATTGCAATCTATCTGATGAATCAAAGCTAAGTGCGATGTTGTGATTGAATTTTCAAGTGATAAAAATAAGATTGGATTAATATCATTTTATCGCTACTTGATAGCGTGGCAGGATCAATAAGAACGAAAAAAGATTTCAAAGGAGTTGAAGGATGAATCAATTCAAACCGGCCCTGATTTTAGGTGCCTTGATCGGCTTGGGAATGATTATTGCAGGATGGATTCTCGGCAATAGCGCGCTGAAAATTAAACAGTATGAACGTATAGTTTCGGTCAAAGGCTTGTCGGAACGCGAAGTCAAAGCCGATGTGGCGGTATGGCCAATCCGCTTTAATGCCGGCAGTCAGGATCTGGCCGAGTTGTACGATACCATGCAAACCAATACCCAGGAAATTCAGACCTTCTTAAAAAATGAAGGATTTAGCACGGAAGAAATTACCAGTGCTTCACCGAGTATCACCGATAAATACGCGCAGCAATATGGCGGGGATGCCAATGTCGCGCTACGTTACACCGCCAGCCAGACCATTACAGTCTATACCCATAAAATAGATGCAGTGCGTGCGGCACAAAGTCGTCTGGTGGCTTTGGGTCGAAAAGGCATTGCCTTTGCCGGAGATGATTCTGGACAAAGAACGGAATATTTATTTACCAAGCTGAATGACATCAAGCCGGCGATGATTGAACAGGCCACCGAAAATGCCCGAAGTGTGGCAGAAAAATTTGCGGCAGATTCAAAAAGCAGTCTGGGCAAAATCAAGTCCGCCAATCAGGGGCTGTTTAGTATTGAAGATCGCGACAGCAATACACCGTATTTGAAGAAAGTACGCGTGGTCTCGACGGTCGATTATTATCTGGCAGATTAAGCTGAGCTGGTCAAGCACGGTAATTGACAGCCTAGAAGCCGCTTGTTATTTTGCGCGCATTGTTCCAGATGCTGTACCCTTAAAATGCCCATCAATAACGACTTTGTCTATTGTCCACCGCAAGAACCGCTGCATATTGTTTATGAAGACGATGATCTGGTGGTGATTGAAAAGCCGGCCGGATTATTGTCAGTTCCAGGGCGTTTACCTGAGCATCATGACAGTGCCTATTTACGTGTGCTGGATAAATATCCGCAGGCCAAAATTACCCATCGTCTGGATATGGCCACTTCAGGTATTTTGATGTTTGCCAAACACCGCGATGCAGAAGTGGCGGTGAGTAAAATGTTTCAGGCACGCACGGTACTTAAAAATTATGTCGCGCTGGTACAAGGCAAACTCGAAGGTGAGGGCAGCGTCGAAGTGCCTTTGATTACCGACTGGGAAAACCGTCCGCGTCAGATGGTGCATTTTGAACTGGGCAAGGCTGCCAAAACCCTGTATCAGGCATTAGAATATCTACCTCAGCAAGACATTAGTCGGGTGTTACTGACCCCCATTACCGGCCGTTCCCACCAGCTTCGCGTCCATATGCTGCATATTAGTCATCCCATTACTGGCGACAAAATTTATCATCCTGAACCCCAGCGCAGTCCTTTAAATCGTATGGCCTTGCATGCCAGTTATTTGGCTTTTACCCAGCCTTTGAGTGGTGTTGCGGTCGAAATTAAGGCAGCCATACCATTCTAATTTGATTCTGCTTGATAATCAGAGCCAACCGGACACATGCTTTTTAAGCTCATAAATATGATGAGGATCAAGCTTTTAAACTGGGCAACCCGAATAAAAAAGTGTGAGAATTTATTTCGATAGCAGCTTGGAAATGAGTGGCTTTACAAGCATGTTCAAATGAAATTTTCTACTGATCCATTGCCTGATCGGCTGTCACTACCGAATATAAATTTTAATGTTCGGTTTATCTCTTGATGATGAGCTTAGAGAATTTTTATTCTTTTATCTCTCGCTATAGGCCTGATATCTTTATTTTTCAGGTTTTTTAATTTTGCTTTTATTATTTTTAAACTTTTAAATTATATCTTTTGATATAAAAAATATCGTAAGTTGTTTCAGAATGGATTTGACTTGAGCCGGAAAGCAGTCAGTCATACATGACTTGTACATAAATATTTTGTAGAAAAATAAAATGAATGAATGACTTAGTGGTGATCAACGGCTTTGCTTATCTGTCCGAAGTGATGCAAAATTAATCATGACTTTATAATAAATTTTTAATTTGATGGTTTAGGGCGCTGCCCGGGGTTAAAGGAAAGAACGATGCTCAGTATGGCTCTCTTCGTTCTCGCGAGTATTTTAATATGTGCATTGCTATGGAGCTTGAAGGTACAGGCCTCATTACGCAGCAATATCCAGTTTTTACAGGAAAACCTGGATCATTCCCGCAGCAAATTGGCAGATTATGAAACTCAAGTCGATGAATTGAATTATGAAATCACCCAATTGCGGCTACAGAATGGCAGTTTAAACATTGCGCTGAATAAATATAAAAAATATCAGGATATCTGGTATATCGAGCAATATATTATTAACCGGACTTTGCAGGCCGAAAACTTTGTTGAAGCGACCAAGCTGGATGCTTCGATCATGATCGATGATCTCAAAGCCTATATCACAAGAGTAAAAGATTATCTTGCCCAGTTTCAGGCGCAGGTCGTGGCCGAGGTTGAGCAGGAGGCCCGACAAAGTTTGCACGGTTATTATGAACAGGCCAAACAACAGCATCGCTTGCAAGAGGTATTGAGTGCTTTAGAGCATAAAATACAGGCCAAGCGCTTCGGCTTGCAGCTTCCCGCAACACATATTTTAAAGCAGCTGATTGAGGGTTATAGCGAAACGGATGCGGTTCGGCATTTACGTAATGTCCGTGACAGAATTCAGCAGGCCATAGAAACACAACAGGTGGCGAGCTGTAATTATGTCGATGACAATCGCCGTCGAAGTACTATTGAAATCCTTAGTCTGGCTTTCAACTGTAAGGCAGATTTATATCTCACTCAATTAAGCACAGAAAATCTGGGCGAGATGCTGCAAGCCTTAAAGGATGATTATGTCTTGCTGAATTATACCGGGCAGGCACTGAGTCAGGCGATGATTCAAGAATCCTATCTTGATCTGCGTTTAGAGGAGCTCAAGTTCGCTGTACTGCTTTTGCAACTGAAACAGGATCATCCGCATTCACACATCGCGTAGATCATGACATTCATAGGTCTAGAAGATTTTTACCAGAGTATTCTGAATGCCATAAGTTGGTTTAAATCCTGATATTTTTCAGGATTTTTGGTCTTAAGGAATCTTGAATATATTGATCCCCTTACTTATTTTTATATTTATAAAAATCATATGTTTATTTATGGTTAAAAGATAATATTTTTTGTCTGTATCTCGATAATTGTACAAAAATCAGCTAATCTTAAATGCAGAATAAAACAGCATCATAATAAGGATACTTCTATGTCACGTGATTACAATCAATTCCCTGACGATGAAAATGGCAATGTACTGTGGCAAATGCATCAGGATGGCGACGACTTGCAAGAAGCGCACGAAATTGAATTTTCGATTGCCTTTGCGGATGAAGCGCAGGCAGATCGTTGTGCCTTGCATCTATTAAAAGAAGAGCAAAAAATTAGCCTGTTTCAGGACGAAGATAGCGATACCTTGGAATGGATCATCACGATTTATGTATATATGGAGCCTGCCTACGAAGATATCGTGGATCTGGAACAATGGTTCAGCAAAATCGCTGCACAATTTCAGGGTGAATATGATGGTTGGGGCTGTATGGCCTATGTCTATGATGATGAGCTGGATGACGAAGAGAGCAGCCTGCGTAGTAGCTGAGCATGCTTGTATTTAAATGATTTAAAGTAAGAAACCCGCTGCTGCCGGGTTTTTTTTATTACTCTTTAATTGCTATACGAAGGTTTGAGCTTGAGTATAGATACATACTCATTATATATAGCCAGCTCAAAACTGGATAAAATAACTCAAATGAGTACTTAACTCAGGCTGATGATGCTGAGGATTTAGTCACAACAAATGCAGGGAATATCCCGCAATAAAAAATAATAAGAACAAAGGACAAGAAAAAATGAGTTACACCTTAAAAATGCATCGTGTGTTTAGTGCACCACCGGAGCGGGTGTATCGTGCCTTTGTACATCCGGATGCACTGGCCAAATGGCTGGCACCACATGGCTTTATTGCCAAAGTAGAACATGCGGAAGTCAAACCCGGCGGCAGCTATAAAACGACCTTTACCAATTTTTCTACCGGAACCCAACATCATTTTCATGGCATTTATCATGAGGTCATTCCCAATCAGCTGCTGCGCTATACCGATCAGTTTTCTACCCCCGACTTGCAGGGTGAAATAGAGGTCACGATCATCTTTGAAAAAGTGTCAATCGGTACCGGTTTACACATTATTCAGGTGGGTTATCCGGATGTGGTGCCGCCAGCGGTATGTCATTTGAGTTGGCAGGAATCACTGCAACTCCTGTCTTTGCTGGTTAATCCGCAGATTTCAGACAATTAATTCCTTGGATCTCCTGTGTTGGTTTCATCCCAATGTCCTCTCCATCAGCGCGCCTGACAAAAATGCTATACTGTGCGCTTATTTGTTTCATTTATTTTATTTTTCTCTTTTTTTCGAGGTTCTTATGGGTCTGCCAAACTGTCTAAAATGTCAATCTGAATATACCTATGCAGATGGCGATCTACTGATCTGTCCAGAATGCGCACACGAGTGGAAAGAAGGTGAAATCACTGAAGAGCAAGTGATCATTAAGGATGCCAATGGCAATGTGCTGGCGGACGGTGATAGCGTAACGGTGATTAAAGACCTGAAAATCAAAGGTTCATCTTCAGTGGTGAAAGTGGGCACCAAAGTCAAAAGTATCCGCTTGCTGCCTGATGCTGCCGATGGGCATGATATCGATTGTAAAATCGAGGGAATCGGCCCGATGAAACTGAAATCAGAATATGTGAAGAAAGCTTAAATTTAGCCCTAGACTAAAATTCTGACGAGAGAATAATACGGTTGATTAATCGTATTATTCTCATTATTGCTGAAATTCTGGGCAGATTATTTTCCTGTCGCCCTGATCCTCACGTTTCGATTTGAGACCACTTTAATGCCACACCTGCATCTGGAATATTCTGACAATCTGCAACATATCGAGATCAAACCCTTATTGGTCGTGATCCATCAGGCACTTTTTAACGCCGGCCATGTCACCGATCCCAATGATTTAAAAAGTCGTGCGATTATGCAGCAGGATTATGTGATTGGACTGAATGCTGTTACAGATCAGGCCTATGTACATGCCAAAGTTTCACTGTTGAGCGGGCGCAGTGTCGAAGTTCGTCAGGCGATTTCCGAATTGGTGCTCAACGTCATGCAGCAATATATTGCGCCACAACCTGAATTCAAAATACAGCTTTGTGTCGAAATCATTGAAATGCCAAAGCAGACTTATCGTAAAGCTGTTATCTGAATGATGGCTTTTATTTGCTGAGATGACATGGATCAAATGCCTTGAAACTTTATCAATGCTATACGAAATTTATAAACAGATCGACTTGGTCTGTAACAGCTCGCTATTTTATTCAGATCTAAAATTATTTCTATTTTTAAATGACGCTTTATGTCATTTACAGGCATGCGATAAAAGTTCTAAAGTAACTTTTAATCGCTGCTGATTTTTGAATCATCCAATCTAGAAACAGCATATTCATCCTGATTAAAATAAAAATAATTTAAAAAATAATCTTCAGGTGAGCTGTATCCAATCCGGCAGTGGGAAGAGCAAAGCGAGAATAACGCTTTAGCATAAGCAAAATAATAAGAACAAAAAGATCAGAAATCGGGTGAGTTGATTGAATCCCAGATTTCAGGTCTGACTTGTCCGGTTGAAGGAAATTTTATGCAGGTTTTTGGGGATGAAAAATTGGCTCAGGAAGTCATGGCATTTCTTCAGGAGTGGGATAATGCCGTAGCCAGACTTGAAATTCAGGATATTGTTCAATTATGCCGACCCGATATCCGTCTGGTCGATGTCAGTATGGAAGTGAAAGGTGTAGAAGCCTATCAGGCACTCTGGCAGCAATATCGGGCATTTATACCGGAAGGCATACGCATCGAACGCCAAGACCTTAATATTCATGTCACTTCTGATCTGGCTGTAGTCGATGGTTATGTACGGGTGAGTTATGCGGTGATTGAACCGATTTTCCAGCTGGGCTGGTGTCGGGTCAGCATGTGCCTGAGCAAGCAGCAGGGCAAATGGCAATTGCTGCATCAACATACTTCAGTCCCTGTGCAACTCGAAACCCGGAAAATGCGCCGGATCAAAAGCGTGAGTTAATCTATTTACCTGAAAAGATTTAAGTGAAATATCTTTGCAAATGATTACAGGAATACCTTTGTAACAAAAATATAGAAAGTCCTAAATTATGTTGAAGGAATAATATTTTAGGACTTTTCAGGTGGATAACAACAAGAACAGTCAAGTAAAACCACGACAGGCCAACCTGCAACAACAGACTGAAGTATTGATGCCGGATCAGTCCGAGCGGCAGCGCACCCAACATGCACTCAGAATGATGGCCGGTTTTGTCATTGCCGCTGTGGTGATGATGGCATTGTATTTTGGCCGTGATATTTTTATTCCGCTGGCTTTGGCTATTCTGCTGGCATTTTTACTTTCTCCTCTGGTTTCTCGCTTAAAGCGCTGGGGCTGTCCCCAATGGGCGGCAATTGGCCTGGTCATGTGCCTGACCTTGTCATTTCTGGGCGGCACTGCAACTTATCTGGGGGTGCAACTTGGCAAGCTAAGTCAGGAACTGCCGCAATATCAGGACACCATCCAGCAAAAACTGAAAATGCTCGAAAACTATCGTCAGGGACCGAGTATGTGGGATGGTGCGATCCAGACCTTTGACACAGTTGAAGATTCGATAGACACTCCCGAACAGGAAACAGAAGACCCGAATGTGCAGAATGTCAAAGTCGTGGGCCTAGAGCCAACAAGTGAAGAGGCTGCGCTGGACTGGTTGAATAAAATCCTGAATCCGCTGGCGATTATCGGGATAGTGTTCCTGTTTATGGTATTGATTTTATTCAATGGCAAAGACCTGCATGATCGCTTTCTGAAACTCTTGGGCGGTAATCTGAATATCGGCACCGATGCGCTGGATGATGCCGGCAAAAGTATCGGGACCTATTTGCGCATGCAGCTGCTGGTCAATGTCACTTATGGTATTCCCATGGCGATTGGGCTGTTATTGATTGGTGTGCCGGCAGCGATTATGTGGGGGCTGGTTGCGGTGGTTATGCGTTTTGTACCCTATGTTGGCCCGATCGTTTCAGCTATTTTCCCGATTACGCTGGCTTTCGCCGTTGATCCGGGCTGGGACATGGTGCTCTGGACTGTGGGCTTGATTCTGGTGCTGGAACTGATCAGCAATAACGTGATTGAACCTTGGCTTTATGGGGAAAGTACCGGTCTGTCTACCTTGGCGATTATTCTGGCTGCCACGTTCTGGACCACTCTCTGGGGACCGGTAGGGCTGATCTTGTCGACCCCTTTGACTGCTTGTCTGCTGGTTTTGTCCAATTATGTGCCGGCACTGGGTTTTGTCAAAACCTTGCTCGGCAGTACGCCAGTATTGTCACCCTCCGAACGCTTTTACCAGCGACTGGTGGCAGATGAAGTCAATGACGCAATGCAGGTAGCCAATGATTATATCTGTGCGCAATTACCGAAAAAGCCCAGTGTAGAGGAGGTGGCCCGTCGGGTACAAATGTTCTATGGCGAAGTGGCCATTCCAGCCATTCGGATTTATTCTCAAGGACATGATACCGATGTCACTGCCGAACACCGGTTGCGTCTTTATCAGGGCTTGCAGTTCTTTAATCATGCGTTTCAAAAAGCCTATCCGAGTAAGATGAGTGCCGAGCAGCCCGAAGTTTATTGTGTTGGTGCGCGTTGGGAAATTGACACCCAGATTTCTGCCATGTTGGCGCATGCCCTAAATCTCAAAAATATTGCTGCCCGAAATGATCTGGATGTGCTGATTCAATCGAGTGAATCAGGAAAGGGTATTGTATTACCAGCTTCGATCAAGATTTTATGTGTGTCTATTTTTCATCATGCGCCTGCGGCACAGATTCGGTTGCTGAAATATAGACTGGCGCAGCAATATCCTGAGCTGAAAATCATTTTTGCGACTTGGAGTGTGATGCAGCTGGAGCTTCTGGATGAACTGCAACAACGTTTTGAGCTGCAGGCACTGGTCAATAATGTCGATGATCTGATTCTGACTATCGAAACTTATACCTTGAATGAAGGCGAAAGCTGGTTTGAGAATCTGGAGATCAAGAATGAAAAAGAACGGCAGCAGGCTTTAAATGAATTGGGGTTATTGGATCATCGTCATCAGACCCTTTATAAACAATATATTGAAGAAGCCCGTCAAGCCTTTGACGTTGATTACGCACAAATTTCCTGGCTGAATCAGCATGAAATGTATATTCCAATCAGTCCTTTTACTCAGGAGCCTGTTGCAACCCGACAAATGTGCAAGGATTCAGTCTGCACCCATTTGCTCTATCAGAATGAGCCTTTGGTGATAGAAGACTTGCAGCGTGACCCGCGCTTTCCACATCTGTCAGAATTAAGACAGCATCATATCCGTTTCTATGCTGGTGTGCCTTTAAAAGATAAAAATGGAATTGCGCTTGGGAGTCTATGTCTGCTGGATAAACAACCGAGACAGATGCAGGCCGAAGATATGATTCTGCTTAAGGCTTTGGCGCAGGATTTAATGGCGACCCTGAGCAATGAGCGCAAGAAAAAAGATAAACAGAAGCAGATTGAGCAGATGCAGCCTGCTACCTCGGCAAGCGTTTTAAATAAGGACTAAATGATGAAACAAAAATGGATCTACAGCATCAAAATCATGAGTATCACATTTGGTCTAGCCAGTATCAGTTCATGGAGTCTGGCTGCTATTCAGGGACTGCATTTTTTACATAAAGACTGGGAAATTTCCTGTGATAATACCGGCACCTGCCGCGCTGCCGGTTATCAATCGGATCAAGATATTGATCAGCCGGTTTCGGTGCTACTAGAGCGTGCTGCGGGTGCAAACAGTAGTATCAAAGCCCAAGTCCAGATTTTACCCTTAGCTGCTGCCACACCTACACGACAGCTTCAGCTACAAATTGCCAGCACACCTTATGGTGTGATTGGTCTGAATCGGGAGGGAATAGGGCAACTCAGTACTGATCAAACGCGAGCCTTGCTAAAAGCTATACAGGGAACAGCTCCGGTTGTATTTAAGAATACGCAATCACGCTGGAACCTGTCGACTTCCGGTGCCAGTGCCGTTTTACTCAAGATGGATGAATTTCAGCGTCGACTTTCTACGCCCTCAGCCTTGATCAGGCCGGGGAAAAAATCCAATCAGGCGGTGCTCAAAGCTGCAGCGATACCGAAAATTCAGATACCAAAATATCAGTCAGGCAAAGCCACTCAAGCAAAACTGAATACGGCAACAAGTCAGCAGATGATTCGAAAACTGCAAGCCACCACCAAGGAAGATCAATGTGATTTGCTGTTTAGCCAGCGTTTTCTGGATGATGATGTTATGACCATTTATCCCATTAATGCCCAGAATCAACTGATTCAGATTCCATGCTGGCGTGGGGCTTATAATATGGGTAGTGGCTTCTGGCTGATGGATCGAAACAAGCAATTTAAACAGTTGGTGACGACCTCGGGAGAAACATTTAACCAAGGCCAGATATTTTCCGGGCATAAAGTGCGTGGTTTGGGCGATTGTCTGAGTCAGAACGAATGGGCCTGGAATGGCAAGAAATTTGTCAAAAGCTTCAGTGGTCTGACCGTACAATGCAAAGGCTTCGCCGGTGGTGCTTGGAATTTACCGACCTATGTAAGCAAAATCATTTATCAGGCCAAATAGTATTGTTTAAAAAATAGCAGTGATAAAAAAGCCTGAATGACTCAGGCTTTTTTAGTTTTGATTTTAAGAAGTGTAATCTTAAAAACGCTTTGGAATTCTCTGGCCATTTGGAACAGGAATTTCAGCATTTTTTAATACCCCAAATAACCAGGTTTCAGCATGCTGTACCGCAGTTTTCAACTGATCACCCATGGCCAGACGTCCGGCAATGAAACTGGCCAGTGAACAGCCAGAACCATGATATTCACCTGGCAGACGTGGACAGCGAGTTTCGTTGACCAGCTCACCTGCGATATACAGGCTGTTCTGGATATAATCAGGCGTATCTTCATGCCCCCCTTTGACCAAAACAGCCTGTGCACCCATTTTAAACAATTTTTGAGTGGCCAGTTTGAGGTCTTGCTCACCCGTCAGGGCACGCAGTTCAACCGTATTTGGCGTTAAAATGGTGGCCAATGGAATCAGCTGGGTAAATGCTTTGACCAGCGTTTCCTGATTACCCAGCGAGCCGCCACTATTGGCGACCAAAACCGGATCCAGCACATACAGATAATCTGGATGTACAGTCAGAAACTCGGCCAGAGCCACGATATTGTCTGTGGTGCCTAACATGCCAGATTTTACGCAACGAATGGGCAGGTCATTTACCACAGCATTGGCCTGTGCCAATAGCAATTCTCTGGAAGTGGCTTCGAAACCAAAAACCTGCTGTGAATTTTGAATAGTGAGGGCTGTGCAGGCAATTGCCGCATGTGCACCACTTTGACCAATAGCTTCAATATCTGCTTGAAGGCCGGCTCCACCTGAAGGGTCTAAACCGGAAAAGCAAAGTACGGTAGGGCGCAAAATGATGTCCTTCATTCACTAAAATTGCATTAGTATAGGCAAATTTGAATGAACTCTCGATATTAATTTATATCGGTGCTGATGAGAGGGGATAGGCGGTGATTAAGAATATTTTAATTGATCTGGATGGGACATTAACCGATCCGAAAGTGGGGATTACGACGTCTGCACGCTATGGTCTGGAAAAAATTGGTCATCCGATTAGTGACGAGATCAATATCGACTGGATTATTGGTCCTCCTTTAAAAGCCTCACTAGCCAAAATTTTAAATGTTGAAGCCGATCATGTGCTGGCTGAGCAGGCCTTGATGGGTTATCGGGAGCGCTTTGCAGTCAAGGGTCTTTATGAAAATCATGTTTTTGAGGGTGTGGCAGAAACGCTGGCAGAACTGAAACGCCGTGGTTATCGCTTGTTTGTCGCTACAGCAAAACCGACAGTGTATGCCAAACAGATTCTGGAACATTTTGATCTGGCCCAGTATTTTACTGACATTCATGGTAGTGAGCTGAATGGTGACCGCACCAATAAAGCCGAGCTGATTCAGTATATTTTAGCGCAGCAACAGTTACAGGCCGATCAATGCATGATGGTCGGTGACCGTGAGCATGACATTTTTGGCGCCCGTCACAATGGTATTGAGACTATAGCGGTAAGTTATGGTTATGGCAGTCAGGAAGAGTTAGAGGTGGCACAACCTAAATATAAAATTGACCGCTTTAATCAGTTATTAGATTATTTTAAATAAACCCTAATTTTTGCTTATTTTATTTGAGCTGATTTTTAGAGAGGCGATGTCTATAAGCTGGTTCATCTATAGAGATCAATTCTCTTATTAGATGGTTATCTCAATAAAAATCCCGCAGCGTGCGGGATTTTTGCTCTTGGATGAACATTTAAAGCGTCAAAAACCAGGTCGATGCCAGCACCACCATAATGATGATCACCAGTAAAATGTTGATGATCGTCATTCGATGTTGGGGGGGAACTCTGGCTTTGGTCAGAGCATTTCCTGCATGGTCAAACAGGATGACATTTTGCACGCTACTTTCATAACCGAGTTCGAGTAACGCACGCTTTTCAACTTCGGTTAAACCGTCTTCAGGCAGATCCATAATTTGCAGCAGTGCTATAGAGCTAAATAGTTTCTTCATCATTGACGATGGTAACAGCCGTTTCAGCGTCACCGCGGCTGCATCAAAGTCGGCAATAATACTCCGCGGATGGGCATAGGGCACATCGGGTAGCAGGGTATGCGTAATCGTGCCATCTATATTCATCAGCTGCATTTTATCTTTATAGATTTGCACCCATACAGCATCTGGAAATTTCACTAATTGATCTTGCAGCATGGAGAAAGTCTGATTTTGCTGATATTTAGTCATTAAATAATCGATAACCAAATCCCGTATCAAGACGGGATTTGTAAGGTTCAGTTATTTGGCAGGAGCACCATATTCATTGTTTTGTTGCTTGGTTTCAGTTGCCCACCACCAGATCAGTACCAGTATGCCAATCACGGTAAGCGTCAGTAATTGCCACCAACCAGAGCGTCCTACATCATGCAAGCGACGCGCGCCAACGGCCAGACTTGGGACTAGAAGTGCCAGATTAAGCAGGCTATTCACCAGCGGTTTAGTGCCTAAAACTGTATCAATTACCTCAGCAACAATGCCTAAAATTACACAAAACAGCATAAAGAACCAAAATTCTTTACGGCGTGCACGGCCGGAAAAGTTTGCATAGTTGGTCAGACATTTTACAAACCAGTCAATGCTGCTATAATTTTCCTCGGCTTGATCCAGATTTGAATATTTGCCAAGCTGACTGGAAATTTTTTCTCCCAGATAAATAGAACTGCCTGAGGTTAAATAAACCTCAGATGCTTCACCCGCGGTATTGACGATAAAATCGACCCGATCACCGCGTGAAGGTGGACGCTCACTACGCCAGTCTGCGCCATTAAAGCTATAGCGCTGATTATCATCCCCCGAGATAAAACCGGTATTGTGTTGAATAGAAAAATCAAGGATTGAACCTTTCATGCTTGTTCTCGTCTATTAAGCTAGATTATTGTTTTAAAGCGACGCAATTTCTTATCAGAATAACTTTAGCATAATCTAATTTTTTCATGTTTTTAAAAGCCTTATCGCAATAGTGATTCAGTATTCAATCAACAAAAAATGTAGCGTTGCATGATTTGAAATGAAGAAAATTAAATAGTAATGGCGCTGATTTATCTCTGAATCTTTTATAAGAAATTAAAGCTAAATCTATCTGATGAATATCAAATTTTTCTTTGGAACTATGGTTTGATGTTGTTAAATTTAATATGATGATAAACAGATACTTATAAATTTTAAATTTACAAAAAGCATATAATAATACTAATAAATATAACATTTTATTCATACTTTTTATCTATTATTAACGATTTTTTAAAATCAACAGGCGTATAATAAAAAGCTTCATATTGTGATGAAGGTATCACATTCAATGTATCTCTCCCCATTATCGAAGGCCGTTTACCTTTGCTGTGCCTCTTTCATCTTAACCACGACCACTGTGCATGCTGAAGCTGCTTTCAGTTCGGAAAGCCCGTGGATGCTCGGTGACTGGAACGGGCAACGTACAGCACTCCAAAATCAGGGCTATGATTTCAGTTTTGGTTATACGGGTGAAATGGCAAGCTTGATCGATGCACAAAGATCTTCAAGCCATAGAACTGAATATGCGGACCAGTTTGTTTTTGGGGCACATCTGGATCTGGCAAAAATTGCAGGCTGGCAAGATACTGAAGCGCAAATTACTGTCACTCAGCGTAATGGTCAGTCACTGTCTCAAAGCGCTGCTGCTTTAAACGGTCATTTGAGTTCAGTACAAGAGGTCTGGGGCCGTGGTCAAACCTGGCGTCTGACTGATTTATGGATCAAGAAAAAATTCCTGGAACAAAAACTGGATGTGAAAGTCGGGCGCTTCGGTGAAGGCGAAGACTTCAACAGTTTTGACTGCGATTTTCAGAATCTGGCCCTATGCGGTTCACAAGTCGGGAACTGGGTCGGTGATCAGTGGTACAACTGGCCGGTAAGCCAATGGGCTGCACGGGTCAAATACAATATTAACCCTGAATTTTATGCCCAAGTCGGTGCTTATGAGTACAACCCTGAGAATCTGGAACGTGGTAAAGGATTTAACCTGAGTACGGATGGTTCCAAAGGGGCAATGCTTCCTGCAGAAGTGGTCTGGGCGCCTAAACTGGGTGAACAGAAACTACCGGGTGAATACCGTGCCGGTTATTACTACAGTACAGCAGAGGCTGAAGTCATTTCCAATCCAGATCAAACCGATCATCACCATGGGGGCTGGATTGTTGCCAAGCAACAATTGACTGCACATCACGGAGATACTTCGCGTGGTTTGACCGGCTTTGTGAATGCGACAGTGCATGACTCCAAAACCAATAATGTCAGTGATATGCAAAATATCGGGCTGGTTTATAAGGGTGCAATGGATTCACGCCCTCAAGATGAAATCGCATTTGGTATTGCACGCATCAACATGAATGACGATGTCAGTGCTGACCGTCATCAAGAAATCGATGCAGAAATTTATTATGGCTTACATGCCACTAATTGGCTCACCATTCGCCCGAATGTGCAATATGTGCGTCACGTCGGTGCATATAAAGATGGTGAAAATGTCTGGGTGGGCGGAATCAAGTTTAATACGTCATTTTAAAATATAGTTTTTAGTTGCAAATACACTATTGAATCTCTAGGTGCTTTGTTGCAGTAATGGGCAATGCCTGCTTAAGACATTGATGTATTTATAACTCAGAATTTAACAATAAGGGTGCTCATGCCTGTCATGTGCATGGACTTTCAAAAAACTTTTATAGGTGTTCAACATGAATACTTCATCAGGTTCAGTACTGAAAACAATTTTAGCGGTCATTGCCGCTGTTTTCGGTATAGGACTGCTGATTGGAGGGATTTATCTTGCAGTGCTGGGTGGGTCTTGGTACTACATCATTGCAGGTATTCTCTTTATTGCGACCGCAGTTCTCTTGTATAAACGAAAAAGCGCTGCACTTCTGGTTTATGCCATATTCGTTTTGGCAACAGTGGTGTGGGGCCTATGGGAAGTCGGTTCAGATTTCTTTGCACTTGCGCCGCGTTTGGATATTTTAGGTCTGTTTGGTTTAGCGCTGCTTATTCCGGCGGTAACACGTGGCTTTGATCAAAGCAAAGGTGCGAAAATTGCCTTGGGTGCTTCATTGGCCATTACTATTGCCGTCATGATTTATGCTGTATTTAATGACCCGCAAGAAATTCGCGGTGAATTAAAATCTCAGCAGCCTGCAGCCCACCAGCCAATCCCGGGTGTGGCAGATGAAGACTGGCCCGCTTATGGTCGTACCCAGTCCGGTTTACGGTATTCACCGTTAAAGCAGATTAATACTGAAAATGTCAAAGATTTGCAGGTAGCTTGGGAATATCACACGGGCGAATTCAAGACTGAAAATGACTCGGGTGAAACCACCAATCAGGTTACCCCAATCAAGGTGGGTGACAACATGTACATCTGTACCACTCACCAGAAATTGACTGCGCTTGATCCGGCAACAGGTAAGGCGAAATGGACCTATGATCCAAAGCTGAAAGCCGATCATACTTATCAGCATTTAACCTGTCGTGGCGTATCTTATTATGATGTCAACAATATGGCTGGTTTTGAAAGTAGCCTTGCTGCGAAGAAAACCACATCGGCTGAATGTCCACAAAAAGTGATTTTACCGGTCAATGATGGGCGTTTAGTGGCGGTTAATGCGACCACCGGTAAAGTCTGTTCTGACTTTGGTAAAAATGGCGAAGTCGATCTGCAAAAAGATATGCCATTCCCATATCCGGGCGGTTATATTCCAACCTCACCGCCTGTAGTCACCGGCACCACCATTATTATTGCAGGTTCAACTACCGACAACTATTCAACTGAAGAACCATCGGGTGTGATCCGTGGTTATGATGTCAATACCGGTGAACTGCTTTGGGTATTTGACACAGGCGCTGAAGATCCGAATTTGATCCCTGCACCGGGTCAAAAATTTGTACATAATTCACCTAATGCATGGGCACCTTTGGCCTATGATGCAGAGCTGGATATCGTCTACGTACCAACGGGTGTCGGTACCCCGGATATTTACGGTGGTCACCGGACTGAACTGGACGAGCGTTATGCCAACTCGATGCTGGCCTTGAATGCAACGACCGGTAAGCTGGTATGGAACTTCCAGACTACCCATCATGATTTGTGGGATATGGACGTACCTTCACAGCCGACATTGACCGAGATTAAAGATAAAAATGGCAATATGGTTCCAGCCATTTATGTCTTGACCAAAACCGGGAATGCTTTTGTGCTGGATCGCCGTAATGGTAAAGCCATTGTGCCGATTACCGAAAAACCGGTACCACAATCTGTGAAACGTGGCCCTCAAACCAAAGGCGAGTTCTATTCTAAAACTCAACCGTTCTCTGATTTTAATCTGGCGCCACAAGATAAATTGACCGATAAACAGATGTGGGGTGCGACCATGTTTGACCAGTTGGTCTGCCGTGTTGCGTTCCACAAACTGAATTACGATGGCATTTATACCCCACCTTCTGAAAATGGGACGCTGGTCTTCCCGGGTAACCTGGGTGTGTTCGAATGGGGTGGTATGTCGGTGAATCCAGATCGTCAAATTGCATTGACCAACCCGATTGGCCTGCCATTTGTATCAAAACTGATTCCTCAAGATCCGAACCGTCCTAAGACGGCTAAAGGTGCAGGTACAGAAGCAGGTGTTCAACCGATGTATGGTGTGCCTTATGGCGTTGAAATCAGTGCGTTCCTGTCTCCATTTGGACTGCCGTGTAAACAGCCATCTTGGGGCTTTGTTGCAGGTGTGGACTTAAATACTCATGAAGTGGCATGGAAACGCCGCATCGGTACCATTCGTGACAGTATGCCGGGCATTCCATTGCCGCCATTCAAAATGGGTGTGCCGATGTTGGGTGGTCCTATTTCAACTGCGGGCAACGTGATGTTTGTAGGCGGAACTCAAGATAACTATATCCGTGCCATCAACGTGAACAACGGTGATGAATTGTGGAAAGGCCGTCTACCTGCAGGTGGTCAGGCTACACCAATGACTTATGAAGCCAATGGCAAGCAGTATGTAGTCATTATGGCGGGTGGTCATGGTTCCTTTGGTACCAAAATGGGTGACTCTCTGGTGGCTTATGCCTTGCCAGACAATAAATAGTTGAACCTCTAATTAAGTATGAAGAAGCCTGATTCGTCAGGCTTTTTTATAAGCTGTTTTTGAAAGCCTACATCGAGTTTTAAGGGCACAGAGAAATGATGTTGATTTGTTGCTGAAAGCTCAATTTCATTCAGATCGTATTAAAATAATATGCTTTGTATATGGCTGATTTTAAGCGCAATTTAGATAAAGGATTAATCAAGTCTGAATTTATCGAACACAGAATTTTTAAGCTCAAAATATTTCTATTCATTGAGCGAACTATATGTCATCGAATCAGCGCATTTATTGGATATCGATGCTTAAAACAAAATGAGTTGAATCATGAGATGTACGCCATCTCGATAAGGTATTTGCCGCATTAAACCACTTTCAAATAAGGCCTGTCATTTATGTATCAAAGCCCGAAATTTCCATTCGTGAGATCGACCTTGTCCTGCCTGATTGCTTGCGTAGGTCAGCATATTTATGCAGAAAATGACATACAAGAAGTCCAAAGGTTAGACACGATTGTCATTCAAGCAACCCGTACCGATCGGGAACGATTGACCACACCAGCGTCAGTGTATTATCTAAATCAAGAACAAGATAACAGTATGAATGTGAACCTTTCAGAAACATTAAAAGGCGTTCCGGGATTACAGTTAAATAACCGTGAAAACTATGCCCAGGACCTACAAATTTCGATGCGAGGCTTTGGCGCTCGCTCCAGTTTTGGTGTGCGTGGTGTGCGTTTATATGTAGATGGAATCCCTGCAACAATGCCGGATGGGCAGGGGCAAACCTCGAATATTGACTTGAATAGTCTGGACCATATTGAAGTATTGGGTGGTGGATTTTCATCGCTCTATGGCAACTCTTCGGGGGGAACGATTTTAACCACCACGCGAGAGGGGCAAGGTGCTGACTCGATTGAACTGGGGCATTCTGCAGGGAGCCAGAATAAAGGGCAGACCAAGCTAGTTTTGCAAGGTGGTTCAGAGAATACTTCAGAGCCAAGCTATGTCATTAGCTCCTCTTATTTTGATACCAATGGTTACCGTGACCACAGCAGTGCACATAAAGTTTTGAATAATGCCAAGCTGACCTGGGATCTGGAAGATGGTTCTAAAATCAACTGGATGAATAATTACGTTAAAATTGCTGCAGATGATCCGGGTGGTCTAGAGAGAAAGGATTGGAAAGCAAATCCAAAACAAATAGACAGTAGAATTCAGGGATTTAATACAAAAAAAGAAATTGAGCAATTTCAAACAGGTCTTACTTGGAATAAGTCAATCAATGATCAGCATGAACTGTATGGCATGGCCTATTGGGGGCAGCGTGAGGTTATCCAGTATCAATCAATTTCTAAGTTTTTTCAGTCATTAGAAAAACACCCAGGTGGTGTAATTGATTTTGATCGTCAGTTTTATGGTGCAGACTTACGTTGGACAGGTAGAGATGTTTTACCAAATACTAAACTGATTGCTGGACTTGCTGTTGATGCCATGACCGAAGACAGAAAAGGTTATCTAAATTATGTAGGGAATACTTTTGGAGTTAAGGGTGAGTTACGTCGTGATGAAGACAATACCCTGTGGAATGTAGATCCATATTTGCAAGCTTCTTATCACTTTGCTCCCGATTGGACTCTAGATGCTGGACTACGTTATAGCAACGTGCATTTTAAATCAGAAGATCATTATATTACTGATGTGAATGGTGATAATTCTGGTAAAACTACTTTTGACAAGTTACTGCCATCGCTAAGTTTAAGCTGGAAAATTTTACCTGAGCTGATGACTTATGTCAGCTATGCCCAAGGCTTTGAAACTCCAACTTTTACAGAAATGGCTTATCCAGCGGATGGTAGTAGCCGCACACTTGATCTAAAAGCAGCAGAAAGTAGAACTTATGAGATGGGATTGAAATCTGCAAATACATTAGGTGATTTTGCTGTTGCAGTTTTCCAGACCAAGACGAAGAATGACATTGTTTCTGCAGGTAATGACAATGGTCGCTCTACTTTCCGTAATGCCGATAAAACTTTAAGAGAAGGTATTGAACTCTCCTGGAATAAAAGCCTATGGCGTGACCTAATTGCACAGGCCAGCTATAGCTATATAAATGCAACTTTTGATGCAGATATTCCTGAAATTTTAAATCAGAATGGCAGTATTGCAGTGTCGAGAGTTGAATCAGGAAACTATATTCCGGGGATTGCCAAAAATCAGGCATTTTTAAGTTTGGGCTGGAAGCCTGAAAAAGGCTTACATGCAGGTCTGGATGTGCGTTACTCCGATAAGATTTATGTGAATGACTTGAATTCGGATGCTGCACCAAGCTACACAGTCGCTGGTGCCAATGTAGGTTATCACTGGAAAATGCAAGATTGGGCGGTGAATACTTTTGCGCGTGTCGATAACCTGTTTGATAAAGATTATTCTGGTTCGGTGATTGTCAATGAAAGTAATAGCCGTTTCTTTGAGCCGGCAGAAGGGCGGAACTGGAGCGCTGGTCTGAGTGTGACAAAAGAATTTTAATTGAAATGATTTAGGGCTGTTAAATTTTCAAAATAAAAAATCCCGTTTCCTGAGCGGGATTTTTAATATTTAAGTTTTGAAAAGTTGATCAGAGGATTTGAGATAAAACTAGATCTTTTGCTGATTTACCCGTTTCGATAATTCCTCAGCACTTTAGACTCGTTCAGAATATCGATCGGTGAGATCAGCAGACTGACCGCGGGTGAGGAGGGTGAACTTGTAAAGTTTCTCCATCAGAAGTTGTTTTAGATATTCTTTCTGCTCCGCAGTGCGCAGCGTTTAGCAATGAAGATGGGGAAATGATTGTTGATGAAGCAGGGAAGCGGTTGAAATAAATCCCAGAATTGAAGACGATAAATCAGATCATAAAAAAGCCACCGCAAGGGTGGCTTTTTATTTAAAGTTAAAATCACAGATATCGTGTCATTTTAAGCTAAACCTTACCAGCTTAACGCACCGCCAGTTTGGTAATCTGTTACGCGCGTCTCGAAGAAATTCTTCTCTTTACGCAAGTCCATCATTTCTGACATCCACTGGAACGGGTTATTCACGCCAGCAAACTGTTCAGGCAAGCCTAATTGCGCCAGACGACGGTTAGCAATGAACTTTAGGTATTCTTCCATCATGCCAGCATTCATACCGAGTACACCGCGTGGCATTGTGTCACGTGCATATTCGATTTCCAGCATCGTACCTTCAAGAATCATCTGAATGATTTCTTCCTGGAATTCAGTCGTCCATAAACCCGGGTTTTCGATCTTGATCTGGTTGATCATATCGATACCAAAGTTTAGGTGCATCGACTCATCACGCAGGATGTACTGGAATTGCTCGGCCACACCATTCATCTTGTTACGACGGCCCATCGACAGGATCTGGCTGAAACCGCAGTAGAAGAAGATACCTTCAAGTACACAATAGAATGCGATCAGGTTGCGAAGCAGAATCTGGTCGTTTTCAGGTGTACCGGTTTTGAAAGTAGGATCACTTAAAGACTGAGTATATTTCAGGCCCCACGCTGCTTTACGTGCCACTGACGGTACTTCGCGGTACATGTTGAAGACTTCGCCTTCATCCATACCTAAAGATTCGATACAGTACTGGTAAGCGTGTGTGTGAATCGCTTCTTCAAACGCCTGACGCAAGATGTACTGACGGCATTCAGGGTTGGTAATATGACGGTAAATCGCCAGTACCAGATTGTTTGCAACCAGTGAATCCGCAGTCGAGAAGAAACCAAGTGAACGCATCACAATGGTACGTTCATCTTCAGTCAAGCCATTTTCAGACTTCCACAACGCGATGTCGTGGTTCATGTTCACTTCTTGTGGCATCCAGTGGTTTGCACATCCGTCCAGATACTTCTGCCAAGCCCATTCGTATTTGAATGGAACAAGCTGGTTCAAGTCTGCACGACAGTTGATCATCGCCTTGTCGTCAACCTGAACACGTTGTGCGCCCATTTCAAGTTCTTCAAGGCCTGGAGCAACATCAAGCTGATCTAGGGAAGCAGATGCTCTTGCCAGCGAATCGGTTGGATTTGATCCTCGGTTTTGAGTGGCTCTAAGGGGTTGTGCAGCTGCCACATCCGGCGATGCGTTGCCTGCATCAGATACCATCTGTGAATTAGTCGCTTTTTGCGGCTCGACGGGCGCAGGCTGCTGTTCAGGTGCAGCCGGTTTTTGCGAATCATCTTCGAAATCGTCCCAACTTAGGATAGACATATCAATTCTCTCTACGTTGCTTTATATCTTTTATGAGACATTCAGCTTGGCTGAGATGTCTTACTATACGCTTAATTTGTGTAAGCAAAATTAAGTTTTGTCGATGAATGCTCTAGTTTTATACAGGAGCAATAATCCCCACTACTTATTTTGTTTACGCTGTTGGCGAACTTTGAACCAGAAATAAGCAATTGGTAAATAAAAGGTAATACCAAAGGAAATCAGCAATGCCGCAAGTCCTAACATGTAGTTATGAGTCATATGTGGCATTTAGGTTTCCTTTTACTTTTAGTTTGTGAATCCTAGCCGAAACTAGGATTCACGTTTAAATCATTTTTTAGATGATTTACTAGGCTTGATTGTTTCAGTAACTGTAGTTTTAGGATGCTTTTTTGCATAGCCTTCAGTTACGAAACGACCAGTTCCTGCATCACGAGAAACTTTTTTCGTAGCCATAGAGATAATCTCCATTACAAATTTAAGATGACTCTTACTGGCTCGTTTCTCGAATCGATGATACAATCCGTTCACGCATTTTGTGATGCCAGCCTCGTCGTGACCATCTTGGTATCACTTCGAGATTGAAAGCCTTCTAGTTAGTTTTGACGGACGCTAGAGGGCTTTTTTATTGCCTGAATTTCGTAATCCCCCTAAGTCCCCCTTTGAAAAGGGGGACTTTCTCCCTCCTTTATTAAAGGAGGGTCGGGGAGGATTTAAAACCTGTCAGATTACTGACAAGCTTCACAATCAGGATTGTCAATTGAACATGCCATTGGCACTGGCGCCGCTTGAGCAAAACCTTCTTCCTCTGCAGGAGCTTCAGGTTTTTGCGCTTCAACGACAGGAGCTGCTGCTACAACAGGCGCCGCAACAGTTGCAGGTTTAACTGCGTTCAATGCGCCAGTGTTAATGGTTGATTTCTCAGCAGAAGTCGCACCCAATGCACGAAGGTAATAAGTCGTCTTAAGACCACGTAACCAAGCCATCTTGTAAGTGATGTCCAGTTTCTTACCGTTTGCACCAGCGATGTAAAGGTTAAGAGACTGAGCCTGATCGATCCATTTTTGACGACGTGATGCAGCATCCACGATCCAGCGTGTATCAACTTCAAATGCAGTCGCGAAAATGGCTTTAAGCTCTTCAGGAATACGGGAAATCTTCTGAACAGAACCTTCGAAGTGTTTCAGGTCGTTGACCATCACCGCATCCCAAAGACCACGTTCTTTCAACGCACGTACCAGGTACGGGTTGATCACAGTGAATTCACCAGACAGGTTTGATTTCACATACAAGTTCTGGAAGGTTGGCTCGATTGACTGAGACACGCCACAGATGTTTGAAATCGTAGCAGTCGGAGCAATTGCCATCACATTCGAGTTACGTATACCGTCTTTTTGAACTTTGGCACGTAAAGTATCCCAGTCCAGACGTTGAGTGCGGTCGACTTCGAACATGCGTTCTGGACGAGTTTTCGCAACCAGATCAAGCGAGTCGATTGGTAGGATACCTTGATCCCACAATGAACCTTTGAATGTTTCGTATGTACCACGTTCAACAGCCAAATCGCTAGATGTTGAAATCGCGTAGTACGAAATCACTTCCATCGATTCATCAGCAAACTCAACCGCAGCATCAGAACCATAAGCAAGGTTCATCTCATACAGTGCATCCTGGAAGCCCATGATACCCATACCAACCGGACGGTGTTTCAGGTTCGAGTTGCGTGCTTGTGGAACAGCGTAGTAGTTGATGTCAATCACGTTATCGAGCATACGAACCGCAGTTTTAACTGTACGTGCCAGTTTTTCGCGATCAAGAACACCACCTTGAACGTGTTGTACCAGGTTGATCGAACCTAAGTTACATACCGCGATTTCTTCTTTGCTGGTGTTCAGCGTAATTTCTGTACATAAGTTAGAAGAGTGAACTACACCTACGTGTTGTTGTGGTGAACGCAGGTTACATACGTCTTTGAATGTGATCCACGGGTGACCAGTTTCAAACAGCATAGACAGCATTTTGCGCCACAAATCTTTTGCACGGATTTTCTTGTGCAACATGTTTGTTTCTTTGGCAATCGCTTCGTAATGTGCATAACGCTCAGCGAATTCTGCACCAGTCAAATCATGCAGATCAGGCGTTTCAGAAGGGGTGAACAAAGTCCATTCAGCATCTTCGAATACACGTTGCATGAACAGGTCAGGAACCCAGTTCGCAGTGTTCATGTCATGGGTACGACGACGGTCATCACCAGTGTTCTTACGCAGTTCAAGGAATTCTTCGATGTCCAGGTGCCAGGTTTCTAAGTATGCACATACTGCACCTTTACGCTTGCCGCCCTGGTTAACCGCAACAGCCGTATCATTCGCTACTTTAAGGAATGGAACAACACCTTGCGACTTACCGTTTGTACCTTTGATGTATGAGTTCAAGGCACGAACTGGCGTCCAGTCATTACCTAAACCACCTGCCCATTTAGACAGCATTGCGTTATCACGCATTGCGCCATAGATGTCGTACAGGTCATCATCAATTGTAGTCAAGTAACAGCTAGATAATTGTGGACGTAGCGTACCTGAGTTAAACAGGGTCGGCGTAGAAGCCATGTAGTCGAAGCTAGACAATAAGTTATAGAACTCAATCGCGCGCTCTTCACGGTTTTCTTCATTGAGCGACAAGCCCATAGAAACACGCATAAAGAACAATTGCGGAAGTTCGAAACGTACACCATCTGAATGGATGAAGTAACGGTCAAATAAAGTTTGCAGACCCAAGTAAGTAAACTGATTCGAGCGTTCCGGTTGAATCGCAGCAGCCAGTTTCGCCAAGTCAAAGTTCAGCAATTCTGGAGAAAGCAGCTCAAGCTCAATCCCTTTTTTCAGGTAAGTTTCCAGCGCATCGCCTTCAACTGTATCTACAGGTAGACCCAGGAATTTCAAACCAGTCGCAACCAGGTCATCACGCAATAAACGTGCAGTCACATATGTATAGTTAGGTTCTTGCTCGATACGGGTACGGGTCGCCATCATCATCGTGGTCGAGATGTCAGACTCTTTTACGCCGTTGTACAAGTTTTTCACGGTCTCATCGACAATCGCTTGTACATCAATCCCTTCAAGGCCTTCTGCTGCTTTAGTAACATGCGCAGTTAAAGCACTTAAATCTAGTGGCTTGAGTTTGCCTTCAGCATCAGTAATTTGCAGGGTCGGGTGATGATGAGCACCTAACTGTTTACGTGCTTCAGAACGTTGTTCACGGTAAATGACATAAGAGCGCGCAACTTTCTGTTCGCCCGTACGCATTAGCGCAAGTTCAACTTGGTCTTGAATTTCTTCAATATGAATCGTTCCGCCAGATGGTAAACGACGTTTAAAGGTATTTAATACCATTTCCGTCAGTTGTTCGATACGATCATGGATCCGGCTCGAGTCAGCGCTTTGTTGGCCTTCAACCGCCAAAAACGCTTTACCAATTGCGACAGAAATTTTTTCTGCATCAAAAGCGGCAACATCACCGGTGCGTTTAATCACCTGAAGTTGACCAGGAGTTGAAGTGATTACGCTCATTTAGCATAGCTCCATTGTCATCTATTTTTATGTTTATGGACCGTTTGAACTGGGCAAATTTTATGCCACAGTATTTGAGGAATAAACACAAGACCTAGTGGTTTTAAAATTAATTGAACACAAGATACGGGAAAATTTAGGGTAGATCAATATTGACATTTAGCTAAATATTTTTCTTAAGTTGTGCTTTAATCATTGCAAAAATATCGCTATTTTTATTGATTTTTGTATAAGCCTTATCAGGCAAGGCATAGCATAACAAAGTCCAAAGAAACTGCTTATAGATAACATTGTGGATAACTAAAAAGTGCTGAATCAAGCAGTCATATTTTGTCCATGTAATAGTTGTGTAAATCGCAAATCAGATCTAAGCCACTGTTTCAAGCATAATTGTCCAAAAAATGCACGATAAAATATTACAAAATGCTATCTTGATGTATCAGTTTGGTGAACGCTATCTTGTTTACAATGTAAACGTGTGTATATTGCAAGCATATTAAAAACGTATCTATTGGATTTCAAAAGGATACGCCTATAGCGTAGATCCACCAAATAAGGGGCAATACATGAGCCAAGAAGAAAAGTTACCCAAGATTTTAATTGTTGAAGATGACGAGCGTCTTGCTCGTTTAACGCAAGAATACCTCATTCGTAACGGACTTGAGGTGGGGGTAGAGCCGGATGGTAACCGTGCCATTCGTCGGATTATTGCCGAGCAGCCAGATATGGTGGTGCTGGATGTGATGTTACCAGGTGCTGATGGCTTGACCATTTGCCGTGAAGTACGTCCACATTATCATCAACCGATTTTGATGTTGACTGCGCGTACTGAAGACATGGATCAGGTTTTAGGTCTGGAAATGGGTGCAGATGACTATGTCGCTAAGCCTGTTCAGCCGCGTGTATTGCTGGCACGTATTCGTGCATTATTGCGCCGTACTGATAAGGTACCTGAAGATGAAGTGGCACAGCGCATCGAATTTGATGATCTGGTCATCGACAACGGCGGTCGTTCAGTGACCTTAAATGGCGATCTGGTTGATTTTACCAGCGCAGAATATGACCTGTTATGGTTGCTTGCATCGAATGCTGGCCGTATTCTCTCTCGCGAAGATATTTTCGAGCGTTTACGTGGTATCGAATATGATGGTCAAGACCGTTCAATCGATGTGCGTATTTCTCGTATCCGTCCAAAAATCGGTGACGATCCAGAAAATCCAAAGCGTATTAAAACAGTACGTAGTAAAGGTTATCTTTTTGTTAAAGAGACCAATGGTCTTTAAGCAAATGTGGTTTGTTGCTTGAACAAGCAGGATAAATGATAGGTGTTTAAACACAGTATATTTTTGCGTATATACGCAGGACTCGTCATCCTTGTCGTCTTGGTGGCGGTGTTCGGCTATCTGTTGGTGCAGATTATCAACTATCAGCGTGCGCAAGAATATCGCGAATCCCTGACTGATGGTATGGCATATATCATCAGTGAAGGGGTTGCACGCCAGCCAAATCTCCAGCAAAAGATGGATTGGGTTTCTGATGCCTCCGATTTGCTGGAATTACCTATCCATTATGTAGAAGCCAGCAAGGTCGATATTAACCGTGCTGAAGGGCGCCGTATTGCCGAACGTAAGGCGGTGGTGCGTTGGGACGCCGAATCAGGTATTGCCTATATTGTGGTTGGGCTGCGCGATGACCCGGGTCATTACCTTTATATTAAGGCCGACAGTATTACTGAGCGCCAGATGAAGGCCTTACCAGTCTTTATCCTGGACTATCTGGTCTACTATCCAGGTCAGGAAAAAGAATATCTGGCTCGTATTCAGGATTATTTTTCTTATCCGGTTTCCATCGAAAACGTCCAGAATCTACCTTTAGACTCCGAGCAAATCGGACGTCTGCGTCTGGACCATAGCATCATTTTATACCGCGACAATGCCTCTATTCGTGGTACCACAATTTCAATTATTTCACCGATTCCTGGTTCGACCTCGCAAGTATTGGTTATGGGGCCGGTACCCTTGTTTAACTGGATGCCATTCCAGTTGGCGACCGGTATTACCTTATTAAGCCTGTTTGTGTTGAGTCTGGGTGTTTATGGTCTTCTGGTTCCGATGCAGCGTAAGTTGCGTGAAGTCAGCTATGCCTTGAACAAAATGAAATCGGGGAATATGTCATTGCGTCTTCCTGTGGAAGGTAGTGACGAGATGTCTACACTGGCGTCTAGCTATAACAATATGTCAGATCATATCCAGCGTTTGATCGAAGCACAGCGTGAGCTGATGCGTGCAGTGTCGCATGAATTGCGTACACCGGTGGCGCGAATCCGTTTTGGTGTGGAAATGATGGCAGATGAAGATGACTACGATTATCGTCTGCAACAGGTGGAGCAGATTGATAAAGATATTGAAGCGTTGAATACCTTGATTGATGAGATCATGACCTATGCCAAACTGGAACAGGGTATGCCATCGATTGAGTTTGAACAGATTGATCTGTATGACGTGCTGAATCAGGTGGCGCAAGAAACTGAGGCGCTGAAAACCCAGAAAATCATTGAATTACATCCAATGCCTGTTGCGGTCACGGTAGAGGCGGAGCGTCGTTATCTGCATCGTGTAATTCAGAATCTGGTCGGCAATGCTATACGTTATTGCGATAATAAAATCTTGATTAGCGGTGGTCTGGACCAAGATGGTCAGGCTTATGTTTGTGTTGAAGATGACGGGCCGGGGATTCCGGAAATAGATCGTGCCCGCATTTTTGAAGCCTTTGCCCGATTGGATGATAGCCGTACCCGTGCGTCGGGTGGTTATGGTTTAGGTTTGTCGATTGTCAGCCGGATTGCGTACTGGTTCGGTGGCACGATTCAGGTTGATCAAAGTCCGACGATGGGTGGCGCGCGTTTTACTATGACTTGGCCGGCACAACGTTATGTCAAGAAGAGTAAGCGCAAAATGCTGGAAAAAAAGCCAGAGGAAGCGAGTGATCATTTAGCTTGATATTGTGTAAATGATTTTGGTCATAAAAAAACGATGCATCAGCATCGTTTTTTATTGGAAGAGATTTTATTCCTGAATGGTCGCATCAGGTTCAATGAGTGATTTGCCCTCTTTTAAGCTTTGTAGCGCTTCAGGGTTAAAGTCGATCAACAGTTTGGTGTTTTTCGCATCGACATTATAGCGCTGAATCAGTTTCTGGTCGCCTGATAAGGTTTCGACTTTATATTCGTCAGCGATATTCATAATGCCATCCAGATTGATGCTGGAGGAGGCATGATCTTCTTGAAAAAGTGCATGGATGTCACGTAAGTCAAAAGCTGCCTGGTTTATATTAGGATTTTTCTGGATGTAATTTTCTATATGGCGAACCAGTAATTGAGCAAATAAAAAATAATTAGGTCGATGGGAAAAGCGTAGAGACATGCAAGGACTCCTTATTGTTACTTTATTAATGTCATGATGTGGTTTAGAAATAGAAATAACATATTCTGAATCAGTCCGTTGAGCATGTTGCAAAAAGACACAATTGCCAATCCAAGATTACCAAGTAGCTGCAGGGGGTAAAGCAACAGTTAGATGTAAAAAATCACATTAAATATCAAGTTAAATCAAATAGTTTGAAAGAAAAAATAGTTGTTAAAATAAGTTTTTATCCGATTTAACTTGGATTCAATAGTGAAAAGGACTATATCTAAATGGGTGGGCGAGAAAAGCAACTTATCGATCAGCCTATTTTCTGGTAGCGCTATTTATAAAAAAATTAATAGATAATTAAAATTTAATTTAGGAAAACGATTAAAACGAATTCTGAATGATTAAAGTCAAATTAAATGCTGAAATGTCTAAAAAATCATCCCAAAGACTAAGGCTTATAAACTAGCAAGTGAAATCCAAAATCAGGTACAATTGGCGGGATTAATTTTGTGTTTGGTGTATTTGAAGGCCAATACATACATTCTTTGTTAACAAATAGGCCTGCCAGGAGTTATCCCCGCATGAGTGCTATTACTCCATACGAATGGGCAATTATTGCCTTCGTGATCGGCGTTACATTTTTATGCGTCTTTATGCTGACTGTCCCATTACTCCTCGGGGGTAAATCATGGGGCCGTGCCAAGCAGGAGCAGTTTGAGTCAGGTGTAGTTAGCGCAGGTGGAGCTCGTATCCGCTTGTCTGCAAAATTCTATTTAGTTGCAATTTTCTTTGTAGTGTTTGATTTAGAAGCACTTTATCTATATGCATGGGCAGTTTCTGTTCGTGAGGTAGGTTGGATTGGTTTTGCAACTGCAGCTATCTTTATCATAGTTTTACTTGTTGGTTTGATTTACGAATTATCGACAGGCGCACTCAATTGGGCACCTTCAGACAGACGTAAGGCAGCAGGAATTAAAGCTAAGATTGGTTCGCCAAATATGGATCTTGCAGAAATTACGCGCTTCAACTCAATTGAAGAATTGGTGATGGATCCAACGGGTCAAATCCCGGCTCAATCATCTGGTTTTGTGAAAAAGTCACAAACTCAATTATCTGATAAGGAGTAAGACGGGATGAAATATACATTAACCCGTGCGAATCCGAATGCTGACCAATATCCACTTCAGGAACGTATTGTTGTAGAAGATCCGTTGCTAGAAGAAGAAGTGAATAAAAATGTATTCATGACTCGCTTAGAGGATGTGGTACATACAGCAGTCAACTGGGGTCGTAAAAACTCAGTTTGGCCATTTAACTTTGGTACATCTTGCTGCTACGTAGAATATGCAACGACCTTGACCGGCGTGCATGACTTGTCACGTTTTGGTGCCGAGGTTATCCGTGCTTCACCGCGTCAGGCGGACTTAATGATTGTAGCGGGTACTTGCTTCGTAAAAATGGCGCCAGTAATTCAGCGTCTGTACGAACAGATGCTTGAACCAAAATGGGTCATTTCAATGGGTGCATGTGCCAACTCAGGTGGTATGTACGATATTTATTCAGTCGTACAAGGTGTGGATAAAATCATCCCGGTCGATGTGTATATTCCAGGTTGCCCACCACGTCCTGAAGCTTTGATTCAGGCATTGATGCTGTTGCAAGACCAGATTCAACTAGAGCGTCGTCCGCTTTCTGCGGTGATCGGTGATGATCTTAAGCCAGTGTATAAGCCAAAGATGATGCCGGAACGTGACCGTAAGAAAGACCAGCGTGTTGCTGTGAAGAACTTACGCTCTATGGATGAAATTAAATAATTTAAACGACAGGTTGTTTTGTTGTGCACCCGCTATGGGTGTAATTGTCGTTTAGGTTGACTGAATTTGTATTAAATAGGAAGCCAAGCCAATGGCTGAAACTGACATTGCTATGCCAGAATCAACGCCTGTTGATTCACGCCCAGCATTTGCCATCATTGAAGAACTCAAAACCAAATTTGGTGAGAACTTCTTTGTGCAAACGACTTTCGAGGATTTCCCGACAGTCTGGGTTGAGCGCGCACGTGTACAAGAAGTTTTAATGTTCTTGCGTACAGTGTCACGTCCTTACGTGATGTTGTTCGACCTGTCAGCGGTAGATGAGCGTCTGCGTACGCACCGCGATGGTTTACCTGCGTCTGACTTCACCGTGTTCTATCACCTGTTGTCGCTCGAGCGTAATACTGACATTCGTATTAAAGTTGCCTTAGCTGAAAGCGATTTGAATCTTCCGACGGCAACCAATATTTGGCCAAATGCCAACTGGTACGAACGTGAAGCTTACGATATGTTCGGGATCAATTTCGAAGGGCATCCAATGCTCCGTCGTATCTTGTTGCCAACCTATTGGGAAGGTCATCCGCTACGTAAAGAATATTCTGCGCGTGCGACTGAATATACGCCGTATTTGCAAGATAAAGCCAAACAGGACTACGAACAGGAACATCTTCGTTTCGTCCCTGAAGATTGGGGTATGAAGCGCGGCAATGCCGATGAAGACTTCATGTTCCTGAACTTGGGTCCGAACCATCCATCTGCGCACGGTGCGTTCCGTGTGATCTTGCAGCTGGACGGTGAAGAAGTGAAAGACTGTGTGCCTGACATCGGTTATCACCACCGTGGTGTGGAAAAGATGGCTGAACGTCAAACCTGGCATTCATTCATTCCGTATACAGACCGTGTCGACTACCTCGGTGGTTGTGCGCAAAACATGCCTTACGTGCTTGGCGTAGAGCAAATGGCGGGTATTACTGTACCTGACCGTGCGCAATGTATCCGCGTGATGATGTCTGAACTGTTCCGTATCAATAACCACTTGCTGTTCATTGGTACTGCGATTCAGGATGCCGGCGGTATGACGCCAGTCTTCTACATGTTTGCTGACCGTCAGAAAATCTATGACGCAATTGAAGCGATCACCGGTTACCGTATGCATCCGGCATGGTTCCGTATCGGTGGTACCGCACACGACCTTCCAAACAACTGGCAGCACCTGATTCGTGAAATCCTGGACTGGATGCCGAAACGTTTGAAGGAATATCATACTGCAGCGCTGAAAAACTCAGTATTTGTGGGTCGTACCCGTAATGTTGCGCAATACGATGCAAAATCTGCATTGGCTTGGGGTGTAACAGGTACAGGTCTACGCGCTACAGGTATCGACTTTGACGTACGTAAATACCGCCCATATAGCGGTTATGAAAATTATGACTTCGAAGTGCCGGTTGAGTACGAAGGCGATGCCTATGCACGTGTCATCGTTCACTACCGTGAAATCGAAGAATCACTGAAAATTATCAAACAATGTTTAGATAATATGCCGTCTGGTGCGTACAAAGCAGACCATCCACTGGCTGTTCCACCACCAAAAGACAAGACATTACAAGATATTGAAACCTTGATTACGCACTTCCTGAGCGTATCTTGGGGTCCTGTAATGCCGGCGGGTGAAGCATCTGTGATGGCGGAAGTGGTGAAAGGCGCGTCGAACTACTACTTGACTTCAGACAAGTCAACCATGAGTTACCGTACCCGTATCCGTACACCAACCTTCACGCATTTACAGCAAATGCCTTCTGTGATTAACGGCAGCTTAATGTCTGACTTAATCATTTATTTAGCGACCATTGACGTCGTAATGGCTGACGTGGATCGCTAAGGGGTAATCGCATTATGATGATTTTGACTGATAAAAAGCCACGTGTGAATGTTGAAGGGATTTTGACTGCGGACGAAATTCACGATATCGAACATCACATGGGGCACTACCCATACCCACGTGCAGCGTGTCTAGATGCGCTGAAGTGTGTACAACGCCGTAATGGCTGGGTAGATGATGCGCAAATGAATGCCATCGCACAAATGCTGAGCATGAGCGTTGCAGACCTTGAAGGTGTGGCAACGTTCTATAACCGTATTTACCGTCAGCCGGTCGGTCGTCACGTAATTTTATTATGTGATTCGATTGCGTGTTTCTTGATGGGTGCGGAAACTTTGGCAGAAGCATTCCAGCGCGAATTAGGAATCCAGTTTGGTCAAACGACTGCAGATGGTCGTTTCACTTTGCTGCCAATTTGCTGTCTGGGCAACTGTGACAAAGGTCCAACCTTAATGATTGATGAAGACACGCACGGTCTGGTTGAAGTGACTTCGGTGAAACAGCTGTTGGAGAAGTATGTATGAATACTGAACCAAAACCAATTTATGGCGACGGTAACCCGGAAACGCATCCATTAACATGGCGTTTAAGCAAACAAGCCAACGTACGTAATGCAGATGATTACGAAGCGCTGGAAGGTTATGCAGGCTTTAAAAAAGCACTGAGCATGTCGCCTAAAGATGTATTGGAAGTGGTTAAAGCAGCGACTGTTAAAGGTCGTGGTGGTGCAGGCTTCCCGGCAGGCATTAAATGGTCTTTGATGGCGCCAAACGACAACTCAGGTCCACGTTACCTGATTTGTAATGCCGATGAGATGGAACCAGGTACCTTTAAAGACCGTTTGTTGATGGAAGATCTTCCGCATCAATTGATCGAAGGGATGCTGATTGCGGGTTATACGCTTGAAGCAACACACGGTTATATCTTTATCCGCGGCGAGTACATCGAAGCTGCTCAGTACTTAAATGAAGCACTTGAGCAAGTTCGTGCCAAAGGTTATTTGGGGGATAACATCCTCGGTACAGGCTGGAACTTCGAGTTACACGTGCATACCGGTGCGGGTCGTTATATCTGCGGTGAAGAAACTGCATTGATTAACTCGCTTGAAGGTCGCCGTGCCAACCCGCGTACTAAACCGCCATTCCCGCAAGTTGCAGGTGCTTGGGGTCGTCCTACGATTGTGAACAACGTAGAGACCTACAACAACTTACCAGCCATTATGCTGCGTGGTCCTGAATGGTATATCAACTTGTCTGCGGGTAAGTCGAAAGATCCAGGCACCAAGATTTATGGTGCATCAGGTAAGGTAAAATTCCCGGGTCTATGGGAGCTTCCATTTGGTACGACAGCACGTGAAGTGATTGAAGACCATGCGGGTGGTATGCGTGACGGCTTAAAACTGAAAGCATGGTTACCGGGTGGTGCATCGACTGACTTCCTGGCTGCCGAGCATATTGATCTTCCTATGGATGCGGAAAGCATCATGAAAGCAGGTTCGCGTTTAGGGACTTGTTTGTTGATGGTGGTAGATGAAACCCAATGTATGGTTTCAGCGACACGTAACCTCGAAGAATTCTTTGCACGCGAATCATGTGGTTTCTGTACGCCTTGCCGTGATGGCTTACCTTGGGCTGTGAAAGCGCTGAAAGCACTGGAAGATGGCACAGGTAAGAAAGAAGATATCGATCACTTACAAGAACTGACTCGTAAGCTTTGGATTGGTAAAACTTTCTGTGCCCACGCACCGGGTGCAATGGAGCCGCTTATGGGCGCACTCAAATATTTCCGTGGCGAATTTGAAGCGAAGGTTGTGAATGCCGCCGCTCAAACCAGCAACGTAGAACAAGCTTAAGGAATTCGACTATGGCTACAATTCATGTCGATGGCAAATCGTATGAAGTCAACGGCTCGGAAAACTTGCTACAAGCATGTTTGAGTCTTGGCATTGATATCCCATACTTTTGTTGGCATCCATCCTTAGGTTCTGTCGGTTCTTGCCGTCAATGTGCCGTGACCCAGTACGCGAATCCAGAAGATACGCGTGGCCGTTTGGTCATGTCATGTATGACGCCAGCATCTGACAATACCTACATCTCGATTGAAGACAAAGAAGCCAAAGATTTCCGTGCTTCGATTGTTGAATTCTTGATGACCAACCACCCGCACGACTGTCCAGTCTGTGAAGAAGGTGGTCACTGTCATTTACAAGATATGACTGTAATGACGCAGCATGACCGTCGTCGCTACCGTTTCACCAAACGTACCCATTACAACCAGGAGCTTGGCTCATTCATTTCGCATGAAATGAACCGTTGTATCGCGTGTTACCGTTGTGTGCGTTACTATAAAGACTACGCAGGTGGTACGGACTTCGGCGTGTATGCAAACGCATCACGTGTTTACTTTGGTCGCCCAGAATCAGGTACTTTAGAGTCTGAATTCTCGGGTAACCTGACTGAAGTCTGTCCAACAGGTGTATTCACCGACAAAACTCATTCGGCTCGCTACAACCGTAAATGGGACATGCAGTATGCGCCAAGCGTATGCCAAGGCTGTTCTTCAGGTTGTAATATCTCTCCGGGTGAACGTTATGGCGAACTTCGCCGCGTAGAAAACCGTTATAACGGTGAAGTCAACCAGTACTTCTTATGCGACAAAGGCCGTTTCGGTACAGGTTATGTGAACCGTGAAGACCGTCCGCGTCAACCACAATTCCGTCAAGGTGCAACTGTTGAAACTGTTTCAGTGGATGCAGCACTAGACAAGGTCATTGCAAATATCCAGGGCAAAAAAGTATTGGGTATTGGTTCACCGCGTGCATCACTTGAGTCGAACTTCGCACTTCGTGAGTTGGTGGGTCAAGAGAACTTCTCAACAGGTCTATCTCAAAAAGAGCAAAACCTGGTTGAACTTGCTGCTTCTATCATGCAAACCGAGGGTGTTTACAACCCGAACATGCGTGAAATTGAAAGCTACGATGCTGTGTTAATTTTGGGTGAAGACCTCACACAAACTGCGCCACGTATGGCTTTATCTGTTCGCCAGGCTGCGAAAAATAAAGGCAAAGAGATGGCGGCAGAGCGCCGTACGCAAGAATGGTTGGCTGAACCGGTACAACGTATTGCCCAAGATGCGAAATCTCCGATTTACATCCTGGCTGCGACACAAACCCGTTTGTCTGATGTTGCTGAAGGCGAAGTGGTTGCTTCTCCAAACGACATCGCGCGTTTAGGTTTTGCGGTTGCTGCAGCAGTTGCTGGTGAAACGATTCTTGGTTTAGATGACGACGCCAAAGCATTTGCACAAACCATTGCGGACACTTTAAAAGCTGCGAAGAAACCACTGATTATCTCGGGTACAAGCTTGCAAGATCCTGCCATTATGGAAGCTGCTGCACAAGTTGCACAGAATCTGGGTAATGCAGGTCTGACTTTGACGGTTCCTGAAGTGAACTCGATGGGTATGGCAATCTTTGGTGGTCAAAGCCTAGAGCAAGCATTTGCACAAGATTACGATACTGTGATTGTGGTTGAAAACGACCTTTACCGTCGTCTTCCTGCTGCACAGGTCGATGCTGCACTTGCAGGTAAAGATGTGATCGTACTGGATCACTCTGAAACTGCAACAGTGAAAAAAGCCGACATCGTACTTTCTGCTGCATCGTTTGCTGAAGGTGATGGTACTGTCGTTTCTCAAGAAGGCCGTGCACAACGTTTCTACCAAGTGTATGACCCAAGCTACTACAATCCTGAATTGGCGATCAAGGAATCTTGGCGCTGGTTACACGCTCTGGAAACAGGCGTAAAAGGCAAAGCGATTTCTTGGACTTTACTGGATGATGTGATCGAGTCAGTGGCGAAAAACGTTCCTGCGCTTGAAGGCATTCTGGATGTTGCACCTGATGCGGGCTTCCGTGTTCATGGCTTGAAAGTGGCACGTGAACCACGTCGTTACTCAGGTCGTACTTCAATGCGTTCGCCATTGTCTGTACATGAGCCGAAACAGCCTACAGATAAAGACTCCGCATTAACATTCTCGATGGAAGGTTATGTCGGAGACCAGACTCCATCTCCACTGGTTCCATTTGCATGGTCTGCAGGCTGGAACTCGCCACAAGCTTGGAACAAGTTCCAGGAAACTGTGGGTGGTTCACTGAAAGGTGGTGATTCAGGCGTTCGTTTATTCGACCGTTTGGCAAAACGTCCGGCACGTACATTCGTTGCACCGGCACCTGTTCTGGTCAATGCTGAAAGCTTCCGTCTAGTACCGATGCACCATATTTTTGGTTCAGGTGAATTCACGGTAAAAACACCAGCGATGGAAACGCGTATTCCTGAAGCGGTATTTGCAGTGGGTGAGCAGGATGCAGCGCGCCTGAATGTTCAAGATGGTCAGACAATCACGGTGAAAGCAGGTGAGACGTCAATCGTTCTTCCAGTTCAAGTGATTGAATATTTACCGACAGGTTATATTGGCTACCCAATCGGTCTGGCACCGACGGTATCTCTTGCAGAGCCTGTTTCAGTCGCGGTAGGAGTGTAATTCATGGAACAAGAATTAATCCGTCAAACGCCGCTGTGGGCTGAAAACTGGCCAATTGCCTATTCAGTCATTCAAGCGATTGTGATTTTGCTGGTTGTAGTACTGATCGCTGCGTTGATGTCTTTTATTGAACGTCGTTTACTCGGCTTGTGGCAAGACCGTTACGGTCCGAACCGTGTTGGTCCGGGTGGTATGTTCCAGATTGTTGCCGACATGCTGAAAATCATGTTCAAGGAAGACTGGACACCTAAGTTTGCTGACAAATTGACTTTCCGTATGGCGCCAGCAGTTGCGATGGCAACTGCGGTGCTGTCGTTCATGGTTATTCCTGTATCACCTTATTTAGGTGTAGCAGACATGAACATCGGCCTGTTGTTCTTTATGGCAATGGCGGGTATTGCAGTTTATGCAGTCCTGTTCGGTGGCTGGTCATCAAACAACAAATATGCCTTACTGGGCGGTTTACGTTCTGCAGCTCAAACCATTTCGTATGAAGTGTTCTTGGGTATCTCGTTGATGGGTGTGGTGGCAATTGCCGGTTCATTCAACATGCGTGAAATCGTTGAAGCGCAAAAAGATGTCTGGTTTGTGATTCCTCAGTTCCTAGGTTTCTTGATCTTCGTGGTTGCAGGTGTGGCGGTAACGCATCGTCACCCATTTGACCAACCAGAAGCAGAACAGGAACTGGCAGAAGGTTACCATGTTGAATACGGCGGTATGAAGTGGGGGATGTTCTTCGTTGCGGAATACGTCAACGTGGTACTGATCTCTGCATTGATCGTGACTTTATTCTTCGGTGGCTGGCTTGCGCCATTCAACCTTGATATTCCGTTCCTTCCAGCAGCATTCTGGTTCATTATCAAAACAGCATTCTTTGTAATGATGTTTGTACTGGCGCGTGGTTCATTAATGCGTCCACGTTATGACCAGGTGATGAACTTTGGTTGGAAAATTTGCTTGCCATTGGCGTTGGTTAACCTTTTGGTAACTGGTGCTGTGATTCTGATGAATCAGGCCTAAGACAGCAGGGAGAACAAAATGTTTAAATTTCTAGCTGGATTCGGGTCAATCGTTCGTTCGTTGTGGATGGTGTTCAGCCACGCAACACGTAAACGTGACACCATTTTATATCCGGAAGTGCCGGCCGAAGAAATCGTGCCACCACGCTTCCGTGGTCGTATCGTATTGACGCGCGACCCTGATGGCGAAGAACGCTGTGTGGCATGTAACCTGTGTGCGGTTGCCTGTCCGGTAGGCTGTATTTCACTACAAAAAGCAGAACGTGAAGATGGTCGCTGGTATCCGGAATTTTTCCGTATCAATTTCTCGCGTTGTATTTTCTGCGGTATGTGTGAAGAAGCGTGTCCAACCACTGCGATTCAGATGACCCCGGATTTCGAGCTTGGTGAATATGTTCGTCAAGACCTGGTCTATGAAAAAGAACACCTGCTGATTTCTGGTCCTGGTAAATATCCTGACTATAACTTCTACCGTGTAACCGGTATGGCAGTTGCAGGTAAGGACAAAGGTCAAGCACAGCGTGAAAGTGCACCTGTTGATGTACGGAGTCTATTACCATGATGTGGCCATTTTATTTAATGGCCCTCGTGGCCATTGTCTCTACTGTTCGCGTGGTGACTAACGCGAATCCGGTACATGCTTTATTAAGCCTGATCGTGTCATTGCTTGCAGTCGCAGGCATGTTCCTGATCGTCGGTGCACCATTCGCTGGTGCGCTGGAAGTGATTGTTTATGCGGGCGCGATCATGGTGTTGTTCGTGTTCGTAGTGATGATGCTGAACCTGGGTGAGCAGACCGTTGAACAAGAACGCAAATGGTTGACCTCATCGGCTTGGGCTTATCCGGCGTTGATGAGCTTCCTGATCGGTTTGGTACTGGTATGGGTATTAAACTCTGATTACACACAAGCTTCACTGGTAATGGGTACAGAAATGGTGGGCCCGAAAGCAGTGGGTCAAGCACTCTTTACGCAATACTTGTTGTTGGTTGAAGTTGCCGCGATGTTATTGCTTGCTGCCCTGGTAGCTGCATTCCATTTAGGTAAACGTGAACCAGATGCAGAAGAGGAAAAAGAATAATGGGCAACATCCCTTTAGAGCATGGTTTGATCGTTGCATCTATTCTCTTTGCACTGGGTTTTTACGGTGTAATGGTGCGACGCAACCTACTATTTATTTTAATGAGCCTTGAAATCATGATGAACGCTGCTGCTTTAGCGTTCGTCCTGGCGGGCAGTGCATGGGCACAGCCAGATGGTCAGATCATGTTTATCCTGATCCTGACGCTTGCTGCGGCAGAGGCTTGTATTGGTCTTGCGATCGTCCTTCAGTTCTATCATCGCTTCCATCACCTGGATGTGGATGCTGCTAGTGAGATGCGCGGATGAGTTATTTATATCTAACAATTTTATTTCCGCTCATTGGTTTTGTCCTGTTAGCGGCGGGGCGTAACAAGCTTCCGGAATCTGTTGCAGCAATGATTGGTGTCGGTGCAGTCGGTTTATCTGCACTGTTCGCACTGATTGCGGGTATGGACTTTGTGAATAATGGTTCAACTGCAGTTGTGCAACATCTCTGGACCTGGTTCAGTGTTGGCGGTTTTGCTCCGGGCATCAGCTTGCAGCTGGATGGCTTGTCTTTATTGATGCTGGGCATGGTGACAGGCGTGGGTTTCTTAATTCACATCTTTGCATCATGGTACATGCGCGGTGAAGAAGACTTCGCACGTTTCTTCTCTTACTTCAACCTGTTCGTTGCAAGCATGTTATTGCTGGTATTGGGTGACAACCTGGCGTTGTTATTCCTGGGTTGGGAAGGCGTAGGTCTGTGTTCATACCTATTGATTGGCTATTACTATCAGAATCCTGCAAATGGTCTGGCGGCAATCAAGGCATTTACCGTGACCCGTATCGGTGACGTATTCTTGCTGATTGCCATGTTCCTGATCTTCCAGCAATTCGGTACCTTGAACATTCAGTACATCGTTGAAAATGCAGCGACTGTAATGACACAAAGTTCATCTCTGACCATCTGGACAGCCTTGCTCTTGTTCTTAGGTGCTGCAGGTAAATCTGCACAGATCCCGTTACAAACATGGTTAGCCGATGCGATGGCAGGTCCGACACCTGTTTCTGCATTGATCCATGCTGCAACGATGGTAACCGCAGGTGTTTACCTGTGCTGCCGTCTGTTTGCAGTCTTTGAACTTGCACCAGAAGTGATGGTATTTATTTCGATCACAGGTGCGGTGACCTTACTGGTTGCTGGTTTTGCTGCACTGGTTCAAACCGATATCAAACGTATTCTGGCTTACTCAACTATGAGTCAGTTGGGTTATATGTTTATGGCGGTGGGTGCTGAAGCATATCAGGCAGGTCTGTTCCATATGCTGACTCACGCATTCTTCAAGGCACTCTTGTTCTTGTCGTCTGGTGCAGTGATTCTGGCTTATCATCACGAACAAAACATCTTCAAGATGGGCGGTCTGTTCTACAAGAACAAATTCCTGTTTGCATGTTTCGCGATTGGTGGCGGTGCATTGGCAGCGATTCCATTCCTGACGATTGGTTTCTTCTCAAAAGATGCGATTCTTGCTGCAGTCTGGACGCAAAGTCATATTGCTGGTTTACCAGTGTATAACACGCTGTACTGGGTCGGTGTTGCAGGTGCATTCTTAACGTCTATTTATACATTCCGTTTAATCTGGGTTGTATTCTTCGGCAAAGAAAACACGCCTTATCACGAAATTAAAGGTGCAACTTACTGGGCGCCACTGGCGATTCTTGCTGTACTTTCAACAGGTCTGGCGATCGTACTAAAAGCACCAGTGATGAGCATTCTGGATGCTGCACAAATTCCAGCCTTCATTATTCCTGAAGCGCTTGAAGCAGGTGCACATGGTGCTGAATACATCGCAATCGCTGTTGCTTTAACAGGTCTTGCAGTCGGTGTCGTGCTGTTTGCTTTTGCTTACAATGCAGTCAAACGTTTTGCAGCCACTTCTGTAGGGGCTGGCTTGGTCAATATCTGCCGTAATGCATTAGGTTTCGATACGCTGTATGACATCATTTTCGTGAAGCCATATTTAATGTTCGCGAAGATCTTTGGTCGTGATCCAATTGATGGCCTATGGCTGGTACTTCCTGCACTTGTTAAAGGTGGTCACAGCTTTACAAGTTCACGTCAAACCGGTTCACTGCGTGAATATGCATCTAGTATGGGGCTCGGTGTCGTTGTCCTACTGATGATCTTGATCGTGATTCAGGTCGTGGGGAAATAAAATGGAAGCTCCAAACAATATTATTTTGCCGGCTCTGATCCTCATTCCGTTCATTGCAGGTTTCATATGCTGGTTGGTCGATAAACTCGACCAACACTTACCGCGTTATATCGCGCTGATCGGTATGCTGGTGACGTTGGTTTTGACCATCGTCCTTTGGCAGACTGGTACCTATAACTATGAATTAGGCGGTGCTACACCTTCGTGGGCTGCCGAATTCAAATTGCCTTGGATTCAAACCCTGGGTATTAATATTCACTTGGCAGTGGATGGTTTATCACTTCTTATGGTTGGCTTGACTGCACTCCTGGGTGTGCTGGCAGTAGGCTGTTCATGGGGCGAGATTCAAAAGAACGTTGGTTTCTTCCACTTGAACCTTTTATGGTCGTTGGGTGGTGTCATCGGTGTCTTCCTTGCGATTGACCTGTTCCTGTTCTTCTTCTTCTGGGAGATGATGCTGGTGCCAATCTACTTCCTGATTGCCCTTTGGGGTCATAAAGGAGCAGAAGGCAAGTCTCGTGTTTATGCAGCTAACAAGTTCTTCATTTACACGCAGGTTGCCGGTTTGGTGATGCTGATTGGTATCCTTGGCCTGGTAACTGTGGGCTATACCATGACGGGTGAAATCCGTTTCGACTACAACTATTTATTAGGTGTCGCGAATACGCTTGACGCTCAGGCGCCAGCGGTGGCTTATGTGTTCATGATCTGTTTATTCATCGGTTTTGCGGTAAAGCTTCCAGTTTTCCCATTACACGGCTGGTTACCAGATGCGCATGCGCAAGCACCAACAGCGGGTTCTGTCGATCTTGCTGGTATCTTGATTAAGACTGCGGCGTACGGTTTATTACGTTTCGTGATTCCGTTCTTCCCGGCAGCGTCTGCACAGTTTGCAGACTTCGCAATCATTCTGGGTTTAATCGGTATTTTCTACGGTGCTTGGTGTGCTTTCCAGCAAACCGACATGAAACGCCTGTTGGCTTATACCTCTATTTCACACATGGGCTTCGTTTTACTTGCGATCTACGCGGGTAATATCCTGACCTTCCAGGGTCTGATGATCATGATGCTGGCGCATGGTATTTCATCTGCTGCACTGTTTATTATGTGTGGTCAGGTATATGAGCGTGTACATACGCGTGATATGCGTTTGATGGGTGGTATGCGCGGTCAGTTCCCGTATCTTGCATTCTTCCTGATGTTCTTCGTTGCGGCGTTGGTGGGTATTCCAGGTCTAGGTAACTTCATTGGTGAGTTCCTGATCCTGATGGGTGCTTATGCGAAATTCCCGGCGTTTACCATTCTTGCGGCAATCAGCTTGGTATTTGCGGGTCTGTACGGTCTGATCCTGATTCACAAAGCCTTGTTTGGTGTACCAAATGAAGCGCAACAGCAGCACTATACAAATCCGTTAAAAGATCTAAATGCACGTGAAATCGCATTATTGTTGATCTGTGCGTTTGGTCTACTTTGGCTTGGTCTATATCCACAAAGCTTCCTTGACGTTTCTAACTCAAGCATGGCGTGGTTAGCGAATAGCTACATTCCAGTTCAAGAAGTGGTTGAAGTTGCTGATCAAGTAACGACTCAACTTGAAAATGTGGAGATCCAATAAGCCATGAACTTCACAATGTCTTTTTCTGAGCTTATGCCTCTAGCACCTGTGATGATCGTGTCGTTAACTGCGATCGTCGTGATGTTGCTGACCGCAATTAAGCGTAACCATAACCTGGTGGCTACTACCACGGTGATTGGTTTAAACCTTGCTGCGTTCTATATCATTTTCGTTTTGTTGGCGGGCGTATTTGCACCTGCCAACGTGATGAATCTGTTCATCGTAGATCCATTTACGATGCTATACCAGTTTGTGATCCTGATTGCTGCACTTGCATGTGCAACGCTATCTCACGCGTATATCGAAACCTATAAAGATAACCGTGAAGAGCTGTATATCTTGATGCTGACATCCGTTGCGGGTGCCATGCTAATGGTAGCTAGCTCACACTATGCATCATTCTTTATCAGCCTTGAGTTGATGTCGATTCCTGTATATGGCTTGTTGGCATATACACATCAACGTTCTCAATCGCTTGAAGCGGGTGTGAAATATCTGGTACTTTCAGCAACTGCGTCTGCAATGCTGCTCATGGGTATGGCATATATTTATGCATATACAGGTACTTTAAGTTTCGTTGCTGAACCAGGCAAACTGTTTACCGTATTCAGTCAACCGGCTGTCGTGATTGGTCTGGCTTTAATTGTATTTGCTGTGGCATTTAAATTATCGCTTGCACCATTCCACAAATGGACACCAGACGTATACGCTGGTGCACCAGCGCCAATCGCGACTTTCCTTGCGACAGTTGCAAAAGTGGCGATGATTGGTCTTTTTGTTCGTTATGCATTGTCTTCAGGTTTAATTTTGGCAGACAGCTTCGTCACCATCATTTCGATTATTGCGGTTCTGTCTATCCTTGCAGGTAACTTGCTGGCGGTTCGCCAGGTGAACTTGAAACGTATCTTGGCATACTCTTCAATTGCACACTTTGGTTATTTGCTGGTTGCCATCGTAAGTTCACGTAATACGGATTTCTTACAGGTTCAAGGTTTCGCGACTTTTGAAAGTGTAAACGTCTACGTGATTACCTATGTATTAACCACGATCGGTGCGTTCGGTGTTGTTACGCTGATGTCTAGTCCGTATAACAATACGGATGAAGCGGGTAGTCTGGCTGAATACCGTGGTCTGTTCTGGCGCCGTCCAGTATTGACTGCTGTATTGACGGTGATGATGCTGTCTCTTGCAGGTATTCCTTTAACTGCCGGCTTTATCGGTAAGTTCCTGGTAATTAAAACTGCGGTTGCAGGCGAAGCCTGGTTCCTGACTGCGATGGTTATCTTGGGTTCTGGTATCGGTTTGTATTACTACCTGCGCGTAATGGTTGTACTTTACATGACACCACCTGAAACACCACGTCTAGATGCGGTGAATCATTGGGGTCAAAAAGTCGGTGGTATCATGGTACTTCTTGCTGCGCTTGCGGTACTTGTGATTGGTGTCTACCCAGATCCGATGATTGCAGTATCTAAATATGCATTCTTTGCCATGTCACCTGAATTGCAACAGTTCATTTTCACTTTGGTTCAAAGTGGTTTTAACTAATATCTGTAAAGATTGACGTTATTACAAAAAAGCCTCCATGATTGGGGGCTTTTTTATTTATACAAATCAATAAAAGCCTTTATAATAGCGGAAATTTATCTTTAACCTTTTAGGTGTTCTCCCGTGGCAATCCATGAAATCCGTCATCCACTCATTCGACATAAGCTTGGTTTACTCCGTCGTGCAGATATCAGTACCAAGAATTTCCGTGAGTTAGCTCAAGAAGTGACCATGCTTCTAACTTATGAAGCAACTAAAGACCTGCCAATGGTTGAACATGATATTGATGGCTGGAATGGTGCTGTTACAGTTGACCGTATTGCGGGTAAAAAAATCACGGTTGTGCCAATTCTACGTGCCGGTATTGGTATGCTCGACGGTTTCCTGAACCTGATTCCAAGTGCAAAAGTATCGGTACTTGGTTTAGAGCGTGATGAAGAAACTCTGGAAGCACGTACCTATTATAAAAAACTGGTTCCAGACGTACAAAACCGTATCGCGATGATCATTGATCCAATGTTAGCGACAGGTTCTTCTTTAGTAGCTGCAATTGATGTACTGAAAGCCAGCGGCTGTAAAGACATTCGTGTAATGGTTCTAGTTGCTGCACCAGAGGGCATTAAGCGTGTCGAAGCTACGCATCCGGATGTCGTGATTTTTACGGCTTCTATCGATAATGGTTTAAATGAAAATGGTTATATCGTTCCAGGTCTTGGCGATGCTGGCGATAAAATCTTTGGTTCAGTTCAAAAAGACTAATTTTTGAATATGATGAAAAAAGGGGCTACTACAGCCTCTTTTTTATATAATGTAGACAGGGCATTTTCAGGATAGGACAATAGCATGAAAGATGAATTGTATCAGGGCAAAATCAAACAGTATGACCCTGCCAAAGGTTTCGGTTTCATTGGCTGCGCTGAGGGAGATGTCTTCTTCCATATTTCAGACTTCCCTGCGGCAGAAGGCGAGCCAAAACGCAATGAACGCGTGAAATTTAATGTTGTTGAAAATGGCGATAAGTACAAAGCGATCAAGATTGAACGTGTCGAAGACAACTCAAAGAAAGCTAAAAAAACCAAAGTGGCAACACACAATAAATCAATTACATCGGCATTGTTAAATAACTTCCGTGGTTAATGGATTATTCTCATACTTAATCTTTTTTAATCACATTTAAAAAGAGGCTTTCGAGCCTCTTTTTTTATAGCACCACCGCTTACATATTTAAAGAGACAGATAACACATAAAAAATCCACCGAACAGCAACAATGCTGAACATTTCCTTGGGCTTAGAATACAAATTAAATGAAGTCTATAGAGAAAAGTGTCATGTTTAGGGATGGAAAAATTAAAACTTACGATTCCGAACGTGGTATGGGTACTTTGGAGTTGGTAGGGGAAGCTCAAGAGTTAAGTTTCAAGTTACAGGATTTACCTTCGCCTGAAATTGAGCCACAAATTGGAGAGTGGCTTAAATTTAGAATCATTCCCCAACAAGGCAGCATGACATTAGACAATATGGTACGTCTGGATATTCAAGTGAAGGATGAATTTGTGCCAGAAGTCGTCGCCTTGCAATCCTTGGCACCCACAGTCGGTGTTCCTGTACGTAATTCACTTTTCTTTAGTCCGACCCTATGGCTGGCATTGGCATCAGCTGTTGGTTTTATGATTTTTGGCGAAGTATAAATAAAAACAGAAATTTTATTTTTTTACTTTTAACTAGGGATCTATTCTTCCGCCATAAGATGCACTTCTAGTTTTTATGTTTCTACTTTAAAGAATTTTACAAAAGATTTTCAGTCTCTTTTTGATTACAATCATAAAAAATATTAAAGATAAGAGCGAATTATGTTTCAAGAGGGGAAAATCAAAACCTATAACGAAGATCGTGGTTTTGGTTTTATTCAGATCGAAGGGCAATCCAAAGATTTATTTTTCCATGTCAAAGACTTTCCCAATAGAAATATTCCGCCAAAAATGGGGGAAAAATTAAAGTTTTTGATTGTGGAAGATAATGGAAAGTTTAAGGCAAACCATATTATTCGCTTGGATATTAAGCAAGAAGTTCCTGTTACACAAAACAATGATCTACATAGAGATATTGAAACCAGAGCTTCTCTACGTTATGAAAAGAAAAAATCATCAACTACATCAAAAATAATCACACTATCAGGACTGGTGATTATTGTGATTCTTGCTGGTCTTGTTTATAACAAATATCAAAGCTACCAAATTCGAAAACAGCAAAAGCTGGAAAGACTGATGGTAGAGCAGCAACGAATTGTCGCTGAGCAACGAGCAGCGCAAGGTGATCTACCTATGCAAGGATTATCTGAGCAGGGCAGGAAGAACCTGGAAAATCGCGGCACTGAGTTAAGAAGCCAAAGTAACCCCGTTAATCCGAAAACTTCAGAAACGGCTGCACCATCTGTATCTCAATTTAAATGCGATGGTCGAGAACACTGTAGTCAGATGGGTTCTTATGAGGAAGCATTATTTTTCATTCGTAACTGTCCAAATACTAAAATGGATGGTGACGGCGATGGGATACCATGTGAAAGTCAGTTTTGATGAATCCTAAAAAAAGCACCTGAAGGTGCTTCTAATATTTTAGCTTTCACAAAAATTCATAAAGGCTCTCAGACCTGGACCCTGATATTTCTGGCGATGTACCAGCATGAACAGCGGACGAGTCAGCGACCAGAATGGTGTATCCAGAATTACCAGTTGACCTTTTTCACGTAAAGGCTCAATCGCAAGTTTGGAAATGCAGGACATACCAATTCCGCCCGCTACAATTTTTAAAATCGCTTCATTATGACCGAGTGTTAGACGGATATTGGCATCTGGTACATCTTTCAAGATGGCATTGTCAAACACCTCACGGGTACCTGAACCTTCTTCACGCAAAATCCATTCTACAGATTTGAAATCTTCAGCGGTTAGTTCACGGTTCAATTGCGCAAGAGGGTGGTCTGGCGCACAGCACACAGCCAGCTCATCATCACGCCAATGGATACATTGGAGCTGTGGCAAATGACATGAACCTTCAATTAAGGCAAGATCCAGCTGGAACTGATTCACCGCTTCAATCATTTGACGGGTATTACCGACTTGAAGCTGTAAATGTGCTTGCGGTTTGATTTTCAAGAAATCGGCCATCAGGTCAGGAATCAGGTAATCTGAAATCGTCAGGGTTGCACCCAAACGTAAATCGATACTTTGAAGCTCACCTTTAGCGACTTGTTCAAAAGATTCACAACGACCTAAAATTTCCAGGGCTTGAGGGAGAAGAAAGCGCCCTAGGTCATTTAGCTGTAAACGTTTGCCTAGACGGTCAAATAGTGGAGCACCCAGACCATCTTCCAGATCTGCTAAAGCCATACTAGCCGCACTTTGTGTAAGCTTGACGGCATCGCTAGCCTTCGTTACGGTACCCTCTTGTGCCACTGCTACAAAAACAGCCAATTGGCGTAAAGTCATGCGCATGAGTAGAGCCTTAACATTTAAAAAATATTAATAAATTATGTTGCCATGCTACCATGAGCATAGTCTTTCATGCCACGTTGAAATCATGTCAATTGAAAAATTTACCCGAGAAAAAGTTTTATCTGTACACCGTTGGACCAATACATTATTTAGTTTTACGATGACACGCCCAGCACATTTCAAATTCACGGCAGGGCAGTTTGCGCGTATTGGTTTACAAGTGGGGGATGAACTGGTGGTTCGTGCCTATTCGGTAGTGTCATCTCCTTTTGATGAAACTCTGGAGTTTTTCTCGATTGTCGTTCCAGAAGGTAAATTTACTTCCAATTTACAGCACCTCAAAGTCGGGGATGTGCTGCATCTGGAAAAAATTCCTTATGGTTATCTGACTCTGGCACGTTATCAATTGCCTTTGCCTAAAGACTTGTGGTTACTGGGTACCGGCACAGGGCTGGCACCGTTTATTTGTATGTTGCAAGACTTTGAAACCTGGAGCAAATACGAAAAAATCAATCTGGTTTATAGTGTGCGCACCCGGGCAGAACTCGCTTATGTAGACCGGATTCAGGAAATCGCCGAGACCTTTGGTGAAGGACATACCGGTTTTAAGTTTATCCCGATTATTACCCGTGAGCCTGATGCACCTTTGCACGACCGTTTACCGATTTTGATTGCCAATGGTGAGCTGGAAAAGGCAGCAGGTATCGCGTTTAATCCGGAAACGACGCATGTCATGCTTTGTGGTAACCCGGATATGGTCGATGATACCAAAGAAGCTTTAAAAGCTCGTGGCTTGACCATGAACCGCCGTGGTGAGGGCAATATTGCAGTCGAAAATTACTGGTAAGGCTGAAGAATTTATGAGCAAAAGCTCCTACTTGAAGGCAATGCGGTTCACTGGAGAGGAGTCGCATGGTGATCTAGGGGATAAGGGGTTTTTGAGATATTAACTGTTCGAGGTATTGTAGGCCTCGAACGCCTCTCCAAAACAAACTATCTATCCCTGATCTGCAGGCAATCGCCGCCTGGAAATAGTCGCGGAACTGCTCAACCTGAGTGTGGACTTGACCCACTTAACGGTGATATTGTGAATAAAAGTACTCAGATTCGAGAGCTTAAACAGATTTTTAAGATCTAAAATATCCTGCTGAAATACCATAAAAAATCCGATGCCAAACCTGACATCGGATTCCCTAATAAATTCCAAAATGATTCAAATGCTTAAGTAAAAAGCATTGCCCATTGCGGAGGTTTTTTCGATTCAAGCTTAATGCACAAACATATCCATGGATTCACGGATTTCCTGAATGGCGGTTTCGACATCGGGGCTGAGCCAAGTCGGTTCAAAGAATCCGGCATAGTGCTCAATACGGTCTGCAGGCACCACCAGACGCACCGGACAGTCTTCTTCCAATAAGCGCCATGGAATAATCGGCACTTCATTATCCAGCCATGCCGTTACATCTCGAATATCGATAATCATCGCATTGACACAGTCCGGAAAAGGCATCACGGAAAATTCTTCGGTACGACGACGGAAATATTCCAGATCCTGCCAGCGAAGCAGGAAGCTTGGCTTGCTAAATTCAATAATTCCAATCAGATGCTGATCACGGCTGTAGTGCAGCGTACATTGATGTGTGACGTCAGTATCAAGATCAAGCGATACACTTTGTTGACGATACGCCATATAACTCGGGTGTATAAATGAGAAGGTGGATAATTATAACGCATTTCATCGCTGAAAGGCAGCGTCTCAACTGTCTTCACTAAAGCCTGCGGAACTGGTATGGCTTATGTATATCTTCAGGGAACAACGATAAAACAACGAGGTTGCTATGTCAGAATCAAAAAGTGTGATTGATACCAGTGTGACTGACACAGCAGTACAAGAAGATTATTTTTCCTTACGTCAGCTCAAGAAAGGCGCCGTCGGTTGGCTGCTTCTCGTCGGTCTGGGGATAGCTTACGTGATTTCCGATGACTTTGCTGGCTGGAATTTTGGTCTGGCACAGGCGGGTTGGTGAGGCATGTTTATTGCGACCATTGTGGTGGCATTGCGTGGATCAACAGACTTTGGAAGCACGTGCCTACGCCGTGGCGCGTAAGTTTAATCCCTTGCTGGTCAATAGTGTAGTCGGCTTTATCGGACCGGAATATCTGTATAACGACAAGCAGATTATCCGGGCCGGGCTAGAGGATCATTTCTGTGGCAAGCTGCTCGGTGTACCAATGGGCTGTGATATTTGCTACACCAATCATGTAGATGCCGATCAGGATGATATGGATGTACTGCTGACCTTGCTTGCCAATGCCGGGCTGAATTTTATCATGGGGATTCCCGGTTCAGATGATGTGATGCTGAATTATCAGACGACATCCTTTCATGATGCGCTCTACATCCGGCAGTTACTGGGATTAAAACCAGCTCCTGAACTTGACCACTGGCTGGAGCAGCAGGGAATTTTGGCGCAACAGTCCAATCAGTTGCACTGGCCGACCGAGCTGCCAAAGCAATTTTCACGTCTGATCTTGTCTTGAAGAAGTGCTATGAAACTAATTGCTGATGTGAAATTTGAGTCTCAATTGCAGGATAATCCCTGGCAGAAGTTAAAAGCCTTTACTGATGCACGGATTGCCTTAGGTCGAACTGGGGGCAGCTTGCCGACTCGACCAAGTCTGGAATTTCAGTTGGCACATGCGCAAGCTAAAGATGCGGTACTGAAGCCACTTGATGTTGAATTCTTAAAATCTGGCTTAGCTAAAACGGGACTGCCTATTCTGGAAATTGAAAGCCAGGCGGTAGAGAAAGATCTTTATCTTAAACGTCCCGATCTTGGGCGTGTGCTTTCAGAACAGTCCAAAACGATATTGCAGCAATACCGGGCCGAACATCAGCAACATTGGGATGTAGCCATTGTGCTGGGAGATGGACTATCAGCACGTGCCATTGAGGAAAATAGCCTGCATTTTATTCCGGCCTTGCTAGAGGCATGCAAAGAACAAGGCTGGCAGATTGCCCCCTTAGTGATTGCCCGTGGCAGTCGTGTGGCACTGGGCGATGAAGTGGCAGAAATTTTACAGGCTAAAATGCTAGTCATGCTGATTGGCGAGCGGCCGGGTTTGAGCTCACTGAACAGTATGGGAATTTACTACACTTATAATGCTTTTAAAGGCTGTCATGATGCCTTGCGCAACTGTATTTCCAATGTCCGTCCTGCGGGCTTGGCCTATCCACTTGCCATCCAGCGACTGGTGGCATTGATGCGTAAATCCTGTGAGTTACAGCTCTCAGGGGTGCAGTTGAAAGATGAACACCAAACCCCAGTCGACATGCAACATAGCCCGGCCAAACGGCTATTTTAAAGCAGCATCCAGCAGAGAACTCTGATGGATTAGTGACTTACATCCCGTCACCATCTCACCATGTTTTGTCACAGAAGCCCTATTCACAGCTTGTTATTCTAAAAATCTACTTATGAATAACAAAGAGTGAGGATGGTTATGGTCGATGATTTCAATAAAAAACCACCTTTAAATCATCAGGCAGACGTGACGCAGAAAAAGCGTATCCCTGTTTATATCTTGATTTTGGTCGGTATTTTTTTACTCGCACTACTGTTCTATATGTTTGCTGACATGAATCCAGATGCGAATGATGCTCCTGCAGGACATCCAAATCCGAATGTACAGCCAGCTACCCCAAATAATTCAACTCCAGTCGGTGAGCCTACACAAGGCACCGCCACCATGAATGATGGAACGGAAGCTACAGCAACCGTGGGTGATGGCACAGAAGCAACAGCAACTGCGACTGATGGACAGGCGACTCAATAACTGAAATACCTGAAAAGCTCTAGTGAACCACTGGGGCTTTTTTGCAATGGATGGTGATGTTTTAAGGTAGTGCCATCTACCTGGCTTGAGTCTGAAAACATCAAATCTAATATGAATCCGGAAGAAAAAGGGGCTGATTGTTTCAGGGAGATGCCCCTGATTTCAGATAAATAGCTTAATAACAAAGAGGGTAGAACAACATGAATGATTATATGAGAAGCCCGCGTGGTGGCTTCGATGCCATGTACTATTGGGATCAGTTCCATCCCATTCTTAGTGCAATTGCCATATTAGTAATTGGCTGGATCATTGCGTTACTGGTCTCGGCAGGCATTAAAAAGCTCTTGCAGAAACTGGGCACCAATACACATTTAAATACGGCGACAGGTCATCACTCCAATGTGGAGAGCATTATTGCCCGCGTCGTGTTCTGGATTATTCTGATTATTGCCGTGATTGGTGCGCTGAACGTGCTCAATCTTACCAGTGTCAGCGGTCCATTCAGTAATATGATCCAGCAGTTCCTGTTATTTATCCCGCAGTTACTAGGTGCAATTGCAGTCGGATTCATAGGTTGGATTGTGGCCAATCTGGTAAAGATAGGGCTACAAAAACTGCTGGACCGAACGCAACTGGATGAAAAACTCAGTGCTGAAGTTGGTGTCAGTCCGATTAGTAAAAACATCAGTGAAATTGCTTACTGGTTAATTTTATTGCTGTTCTTGCCAATCGTGCTGTCTATTTTGGGTCTCAACGGTCTGTTGTTACCAGTTCAAAATATGCTGACCGATGTCGTAAGTTATTTACCAAATATCTTCATTGCTGCAGTCATCATTTTTGTTGGTTATATCCTGGCGAAAATTGTGCGCGGTATTGTTGAAGGACTATTAAACAGTCTGAACGTACAGCAACATGCTGAAAAAGTAGGCATCTTCAAAAACTCGAATGTTTCTCAGGTGATTGGTTCATTTATCTTCGCCGTGGTGATCATTACCGCACTGATCATTGCATTTGAAGCATTGGGTATTGAGGCAATTTCTCAGCCTGCTACAGCCATGCTGTATGAAATCATGAATGCCATTCCGAATATCATCGCTGCTGCGTTGATTCTGATTCTGGCGTATGTGGTGTCTAAACTGGTAGCACGTCTGGTGGTTGAAGTAGTTGCCGGTACAGGTGTTGATGAAATTCCTGCCAAACTGGATATCCAGCGCTTTTTAGGCACGACTAAACTTTCCAGTGTAGTCGGTTTCCTGATCGTTTTATTCACCATGCTATTTGCGGTATCTGAAGCAGCGAACCGTCTGGGCTTTGAACAGATCAGTGGTCTTATTGCAATGTTCATCTACTTCGGTGCCAATATCCTGCTCGGTGCGGTGATTCTGGTAATCGGTTTCTGGCTGGCAAATATTGTTGCGAATATCGTACAACGTGGTGAATATAACAGCTCACGCTGGTTAGCCAATCTGGTTCGTGTTCTGATCATGGGACTCGTTGTGGCAATGGGTCTGCGTGCCATGGGTATTGCCGATTCAATTGTTAACTTGGCATTTGGTCTAACTTTGGGTGCTGTAGCAGTGGCATTTGCCTTGGCATTTGGTTTGGGTGGTCGTCAACCTGCGGAGCGTGTACTCACAGATTTGATTGATAAAGCCAAACGAGAAGCTAAAGAACCCAATCCAGTCAAAGAAAAAGCTGAGAACAGCATATTTTCTGGATTAGGTAGCAAGACCACAGGTACAAGTGCAGCCGACATGTCAGGTACTACAGGTGCGGCGATGGGTATGAGTTCTACAGATAGCTCAATGAGCCAGTCCTCTGGTGGTTCGCAAACTGCTACGGGTACTAGCGATTCCTCAATCACAACTCCAGGAGCAGGCATCGTGCCAAATCAGGATTCAGACAAGAGTACGCCTATGAGTACGGATTTATCCCATACTACCCCGGCAATCCTTACCACTGCACCACAGGATGATGAGTCATTAGGTATTGATCCTGTCAATCCGGATGCGGATCAGGCCGTACCAGATTCAGTAAAAGTCGATCCGACTCATCCACCAGCCAATAATCCATTTGGTTCAACCGGAGAAAAAGAGCCAGATGTCGATATTGACCGTTCAACTCAGAAAAAAGATGACCTGAAATAACCTTTTATTTTTAAGCAAAATCGACCACGCTCATGTGGTCGATTTTGTTCAGTCATAAGGAAAAATGAATGAATACCAAGAAACCTAACAAAGTTCTGGCGCCTTTAGTCATTGCAGGAATTACGATTGGCTTTTTTACCGCTGCCTATCGATTTATTTTTGTAAAGAGCAAGCAGGACGAGCAGTCTGAGCGGGAGCTGGATAAGAAAATACCAGAGGCAGACGAATTTAACTGAGAAGTCAATCCTGCTCAGTCGCTAGGAATAGAATTTATTTTTTAAAAAATATAGAATATTCAAGTGAATACTAAAATGATTTTGGTATTTTTCTTGCATTAAAAATATAAAGAAAAGGAGATCAACAATATGTGGAAAGCACTGCAACATAAATTCATGGCATCTTCAGCAGATGACTTACCGCTATGTCTGCGAGAAGCTCAAAAAATGCAGCTGGCGATTGACCGTCTAACCAATACGGCCAATCTTAACCTGTTTAAAACAGATTATCTGGAATGAGTTAAGTAGCAATCCAGATTATCTATTGATTAAATATATTCCGATGCGGCATGTGCCGATGACCATGCCCATTGGAAATTATAACCGCCCAAATGTCCGGTAACATCCAGTACTTCACCAATAAAATACAAGCCTTTCTGCTTTTTACTTTCCATGGTTTTTGAGGATACTTCCGTGGTGTCTACACCACCCAAAGTCACCTCCGCCGTACGGTAGCCTTCTGTTCCTGAAGGTTTCACTTCAAAGCCATGCAGACGTGCCGCAATCTGTTCCAGCTTGTCATCGCTGATATTACCAATGGCAGTTTCAGCACTTTCAGTCCAGATCAGAATTTGTAATTCAGCCACCACACTTTTCGGTAAATATTCATTGAGGAGTGTACGTAATAAGACTTTGGGCTGGCTTTGTTTTTTTGCTTTAAAGAAATCCAGTAAGTCTACACTCGGTAAGAAATCGACCTTAAAGCTTTGACCGACATTCCAGTAGTTAGAAAGTTGCAGGGAACTCGGCCCACTCAAACCGCGATGGGTAAATAAGAGGGCTTCGGTAAAGCTGTTAAGTTCATTAGAGAGTGTTGCTTCTACGGCATTACCACTTAAGCGCGTGGTCACTTCTTTAAATCCGTCAGAGAAGGTAAATGGAACCAGTCCGGCACGAGTCGGATAGAGGTGATGTCCAAACTGTTTTGCAATCTCATAGCCAATGCCTGAACCGCCAAGCGTAGGAATAGATAAACCGCCAGATGCCACGACGACAGATTCAACTTCAAAATATCCCAGTGAGGTCGCCACCTGAAAGCCTTGATCATCGACTGGATTCACTGCTTTCACTTCGCAACTGGTCTTAATATCGACCAGACCGGTTTTATCACATTCTGCCAGCAGCATCGACAAGATATCTTTTGCACCATTTAAGGTAAACAGCTGTCCATGTTTGCGCTCTTCATAAGCAATGCCATATTCACAAACCAAGCCGATAAAGTCCCAGTTGGTATAACGCGTTAAAGCTGAAATCACAAAATGTGGATTGTGTGAAATATAATTGCTCGGTTCGACTTCCAGATTGGTGAAATTACATTTACCACCGCCAGACATCAGGATTTTTTTGCCAACCTTGTTGGCTTTTTCCACCACCACGACTTTACGCCCACGTTGCGCAGCCATATACGCCGTCATTAAACCTGAGGCACCGGCACCTATGACTAGAACATCGTATTGCTTGGAAGACATCACACACTCAAGGGAGAAGAAAAGGGAAGCATTATAGACAATTTTATTTCAGCTTTCTCTATTCCAGAAAAATCAGTTCCGTGATTGCAGATTTGCAGCGCATTTTAAACATAAAATATTTGAAAGCTGCTTAAAACTCATGCATAGTTTTTGTACAAACTAAAAACATAATAACAAGGAAAAGCGAATGGCAAGTGCGGAAGATTTAAAACAATATAATCTGATTACATATATTCTTTATATTTTAGGATTTTTTCTTGGTCTTACCCCATTTATTGCGATTGTGATGAATTATATCAAGCGTGATGAAATGCGCGGTACCTGGCTGGAAAGTCATGTCGATTGGCAAATTAAAACCTTCTGGATCAGTTTGCTGGGTTATATCGTCGGTGGCTTATTGACTGTGATCTTGATTGGCTTCCTGATCGTGTTTCTGGCCTTTATCTGGCATATCTACCGCTTGGTCAAAGGGTTAATTGCCTTAAATAACAATCAACCAATTCAAGCTTAGGTTGCTGTAAAACCAAAGGGAATATTACGGCCTTGCAGACCACCACTATGAATGACCAGCAGTTTTGATCCAGCCGGAAAATAATTTTTCTCGATCAAATCAAAAATTCCCATCAGCATTTTAGCCGTGTAGATCTGCTCCAGTGGAATTGAAAATTCGGCCTCAAAATCCCGGATAAACTGCACTAAGGCTGCACTGGTTTTGGCATAGCCACCACAGCAATAATCATCGAGAATGTTCCAGTTGGTTTTTTTCGTCAGCTGGGCGACTTCATCTTTTAAAAATGAACCTTTCAGTGCAGAAAATCCTAAAACCTGTTGATGCCCATGAGTGGCTTCGATCAATCCGCTGATGGTGCCACCAGTCCCTACTGCACAACAAATGACATCAAATTGCGCATCATTTTCTTTTAAAATTTCCTGACAACCTTGAATCGCCAAAGCATTGGTTCCACCTTCAGGAATAATATAATGATTAGGAAATTGTCGAGCGAGTTCAGCCAAATACTCAGGCTGTTGCTTGCGCCGATATTCATCACGACTGACGAAATGCAACTGCATCCCGAATTGCTGGGCGGTGGCTAATGTTGGATTCAATGTTCGATCAGCCAGTTCTTCACCCCGAATCACTCCAACACTCTGAAAACCAAACTGTTGTGCGGCAAATGCAGTTGCCGCAATATGATTGGAGTAAGCACCGCCAAAACTCAGAATATGCTGATAACCCTGTCTTTTGGCTTCAAGAAAATTATATTTCAGTTTAAAAAACTTGTTGCCCGAAATTTGCGGATGCACCAGATCCAGACGACGTATTGTTAAAGTAATATCGTGAAAATTAATCTGTTGATCTGGAATATTTTGGGCAATGGTTTCAAACATAAAAGTTCGCAAAGTTCATGATGTAAGCATTATAGCGGAAGTGCTAAAAATCAGAGCTTTTGAATAGGCAATCGCGAGCTGATCGCTGTCGAATTGGTTGTAGATTGTCACAAATATTCTGCTGATAATTTAAACAATAATGCTAATCTAAACAGAGGAAACCCTGAGGAGGGTAGAATAATGAAAATATTATCCTATGCTGTGTTGTTAGGCCTGTTGCTCAGTTTGTCGGGCTGTGATGATGCGTTGAATAAACCTAAAACAGAAACCCGTACCATGATTATTGGTGGCGTACCTGTACATGAGCAGGATTATCAACTGCTAGACAAGCATTTAAGTGCTCAGGATCAGTTAAAACCTTAAGTGATTGCAAACGTTAAAATTCATGATAAATCCAGAAATTTTTACAGCAAATCTTCAGGTTTTTGCTTAAAATAGCCCTTCAATTTTTAAGTCAGGTTATCTCGTGGAATCATTCTGGATTTTAGGTTCGATTGCTTTTGCCCTGATGTTAGGCGCAATGAGTCCCGGGCCGACTTCTATTTATGTAGCAAAAAATTCAATTGCTATTTCACGTAAACATGGTTTATTTACTGCATTGGGTACTGGTCTCGGCGCAGCGATTTTTGGTCTGCTGGCGGTACTCGGTTTACAGGCATTTTTGCTGGCTGTACCTTCGGCTTATCTGGCTTTAAAAATTTGTGGGGGACTATATTTACTTTGGCTGGCATTTAAAATCATTAAACATGCCAAAGATCCGATCGAAGCGGATACAACCATTAGCAAACAGATGTCTTTACGCCGTGCTTTTACCACTGGTTTAATCACACAGTTGTCCAATCCCAAAATTGCGATTGTGCTGGCCAGTATTTTTACCGCGTTATTGCCCAAAGAAATTCCAACGTATTTTTATTTTGTTTTGCCTGTCTTATGTTTCTTTATTGATGCAGGCTGGTGTTCACTAGTCGCAGTTGCATTATCTGCGGAAAAGCCACGTCGTGTTTATTTGAAGTTTAAGGCTTTGTTTGACCGCGCAGCAGGCGCAGTTATGACGGTACTTGGCTTAAAATTAATTTTTGGTATGAAGTAATTACTTCATCTAGATGCTCTGCTTATAAATAAAAAAAGCCCCTAGTCGTAGAGGCTTTTTTTATGTCTATTAAAAAGTATTTTCTTCCGAATTAGCAGAAATACGATGAATCGACAAGTCTGCACCATTGAACTCTTCTTCCTCAGTCAGGCGAATACCCATCAAAACCTTAAGCAGGCCATACACCAAAAAACCACCCGCCAAAGCAATGACAATCGCCAGCACTGTACCTATGAGTTGTGAAATTAAAGACACTCCTCCCATTCCTCCAAGCCATTGCTGACCGAAGATACCCACAGCTAATCCGCCAAAAGCACCACAAACGCCATGCAAAGGCCACACCCCCAATACATCATCCACTTTGAGTTTATTTTGGGTATAGGTAAAGAGTTTCACAAAAATAATGCCGGCGCTGATCCCGATAAAAAAAGCACCCAACGGATGAACGACGTCTGATCCTGCACAAATCGCCACCAGACCTGCTAAGGGACCATTATGCAGGAAGCCCGGGTCATCTTTCCCCGCAACTTTGGCTGCTATTGTTCCACCGACCATGGCCATCAAAGAGTTAATAGCGACCAGTCCAGAAATGGCATCCAGCCGCTGCGCGCTCATGACATTGAAGCCGAACCATCCCACAATCAGAATCCATGAACCCAAAGCCAAAAAAGGAATTGATGAAGGAGGATGCGCGGTGATCCGGCCATCATTTTTGTAACGGCCATGACGCGCACCAAGTAGGATTATTGCGGCAAGTGCCATCCAGCCGCCCATTGCATGAACGACAACTGAGCCGGCAAAATCATGAAAACTTGCACCAAATGCATGGGTCAGCCAATCCTGAAAACCAAGGTTGCCATTCCAGATCATACCCTCAAAAAACGGATAGATCAGCGCAACCAGAAATAATGTCGCTAAAGCCTGTGAACGCATTTTGGCACGCTCTGCAATCCCTCCAGAGATAATCGCTGGAATTGCTGCAGCAAAAGTCAACAGGAAAAAACAGCGCATCAGATTGTAGCCATGATCGGCAGACAAGGTTGCAGCATCATGGAAAAAGTGCTGACCGTAGGCAATATAGTAGCCCACTAAAAAATAGGCGATGGCGGAGATGGCAAAGTCGGTTAGAATTTTACTTAGGGCATTGACCTGGTTTTTATGTCGAACTGTTCCAAGCTCTAAAAAAGCAAATCCAGCATGCATGGCAAGCACTAGAACTGCACCGAGAAGAAGAAATAATAAGTCTATATTTTGCATGGTGCGTTCCAATTTAGTGCGCGGGATCACAAAAGAAAATCAGTATATAGAGGCAAATTGATTGTAGAAGAGGGCTAAGCAAGGGAAATTTTGATGAAGAATTTCTTGAAATTGATAAGACTCGATATAAAGCACGTTACTATTTTTTTGCACCAAACTAAGACATGGCGAGAGTTCATAAAATTCAGATTTATATTATATTTTTAGGTGTTTATATTTATCGTAAGAAAAACGGTGCTAAAAAAGCATGCTAAAGGTGCACGTAAAAAGTAAAAGATTTTTAAGAAAAAATTTAAAAATAAACGAAACTATTGCTTTTAAATTTCAAAGCGTCATTCAAGTTTTAAATTTACCAAGTCATAGGGAATCTGGCTGAAGGATATTTAAAATAAATGAAACCCTAAAGAATTAGGGTTTCATGCTTAGATAAAATTATTGAAGTATTCAATTAATCTTTAAAATGTACCGGAATCCATTGATAGCTTTTATTGTCTTTAGAATAAATATGTCCAATCCCCGGAAATGGCAAATGTGGTGCTGCTACCGTCTGACCATTTTTCGCATATTCAGCAAAATATTTTAAGCGGGTTTCGATCGCCTTTTTCGGATCGACATCAAAGTCAACGCCGGTCTGTGGGCGATCAAACTGCAGCGTATGTGAATGCACAATATCTCCAATAAACACCATCTGCTGACCTTGTGATTTTAAGCTAAAACCAAAATGCCCCGGTGTATGTCCAGCCGAACTGATGACATCGAAAGCATGGATTTTATCGCCAGTTTTAAAGGTTTTGAGCTGATTCTTGATCTGATAGGGTGCAATGGCTTTCTTGATTTTATCGACTGTGCCCAAAAAACCTGCCTGCTTGGCTTTTGGTAATTTTTCTACCGTTGTGGGATTTATCCAGAAATCCAGTTCAGCTTGAGACACATAAATGTTGGCATTGGGAAAATTGGCCACGGTATTATTGCTGATGCCGCATACATGGTCAGGATGCAAATGCGTGAGCAGGATGGCATTGACCTGTTCAGGTTTATGCCCTGAAGCCTTTAAATTGGAATACACTGAACCTAGGTGTGGACCATTACAGCTTGAAGTCCCGCTATCGACCAGAACCATTTCCTTGGCTGTATTGACCAGAAAGGCATTCACGGAGGTTTGGATGCCTTTAGCTTGATCGACGTAGTATTTTTTCAATATCTGGTCGGCTTGAGCTGCTGGAATATCTTTAAATAAGGCTTTGGACAGATAATTGGTGCCATCTAGCAGGGCAGTAATTTGGTAATCCCCGAAGTTATGTTGATAATAACCGGGAACCTGTTTTTGTTGTTGGGTGCTAGAAACGGATTGTGCATGTGTTTGAGAGATACCCGCCATTGAACCTAAAGCAAGCAATGACACGACGAGAGAAGAAGTGAAGTATTTCATAGCTATTCTTATGTAATTAAAGTCAATTCTATGTATTAGCACGGATGCCAGCAAAAAAGAATATGAGTATATTTACCATTTTTTAAAATGGAAGTGCTGATTTGTCATCTGTACTAAAAAATCAGTCTGAATCTGTATATTGATTTTTTGAAAGTAAAGAATTTATTTTTAATGAAAATATTATTATAAATAAAATGCTTAGATACATTTCACTTTTTATGAAAAGCTCGTTAACATGGGGTATTACGAACAAGCTTTGGGTGTCGCGATGAGTTTTTGGAAAAGAAAAAACAATGCCAGCTTTGTATTTTTCATTATTACCTTATATTCACTACTTGGTTTTGGACTGGGCTATGTGATTTGGGAATTTGTGTTGCAAGGCTAAGTGACCCAGCAATAAAAAAGCCTCTAGAGATAGAGGCTTTTTTATATTTATAACTTATTTAGCACATTCAGGCTGAGAACGGTCAATCACTTGAGTGCCTTCTACACGATAGCCAATCTGGCCAATAATAAATGCTTGATTAAGCTGAGTAATTACCACATCAGAAAGTGCAACAGCACAACGGTCTTTTTCAATTGCGCGATCTACTGCTGTTTTGAAGTTAGGAATACCAAGTGGGAATAAAATCACAGGAACTTTATCTTCACCTTTAACACGTTCACCTTTCACAAACTGGTTTGAGTTTAGGTTGTAGTTTTTAGTAGATGCAACTGTCATGTCAGCCATACGTACCGAACAACCTGTAAATGCAATTGTAGACATCGCTAGAACTGAAACTAATAATTTTTTCATGCTTACCCCGAATAATTATAAAAGAATAAAAAAGCGCATTGATTTTATATTGAAAATATTAAAAATCAAGAAAGTAAATTTAACTGATGATATAAAAAAGCCCCTACATACGTAGAGGCTTTTCTTTTCTCAAAACCTAAACTTAAGACACTTTATCACCCGGTTTAGCACCAGATTCAGGTGAAATCACCCAAACACCGTCGCCATTACCCGCAGCTAGCACCATACCGTTAGAGATCCCAAAACGCATTTTACGTGGCGCAAGGTTTGCCACCATCACCACCAGTTTACCTTTTAAGTCTTCAGGTTGGTAAAACTCACGAATACCACTGAACACATTACGTGGCTCAGCTTCACCAACGTTTAAAGTGAGTTGAAGCAGTTTGTCAGAACCTTCAACCGTAACCGCTTCCAAAACTTCAGCCACACGCAGGTCAACTTTCATAAAATCATCAATATTAATGATTTCAGCTTCAACGACTTTAGGTTCAGCTTTCTTTTCAATCTTCTTCTCTTTTTTCTTCTCAGCTTTTGCTGGTTCAGCAGCAGGAGCAGCTAAAGAATCTTTAGATGCATCCACCATGGCAGCAACCGCTTTTGGATCTACACGTTGCATTAAGGGTTGGAACAATGCAATTTCATGACCCACTAGAATGGTTTTGCGAGAAGCAAAGTCGAAGCTTTCAAGTTGCAAGAAATCTTGAACCTGTTGAGCTAGTGTCGGCAATACAGGAGCCAAGTAAACTGCCAATTGACTGAACAGGTTGATCCCCACAGAACATACATCATGAACCTGTTGTTCCTGACCTTCTTGCTTAGCAAGTGCCCAAGGCTTTTTCTCGTCGATGTACTGGTTGGCTTTGTCTGCTAGTGCCATGATTTCACGAATCGCAGCCGAGAATTCACGTGCTTCATAAGCCTGAGCAATTGAACTACCTGCATCAATAAAGCTTTGTACCAATTCAGGTTCAGCACATGTAGTGCTTAACTTGTTATCAAATTTAGTGTTAATGAATTTCGCACAACGGCTGGCGATATTCACCACTTTACCGACTAGGTCTGAATTCACTTTTTGTACAAAGTCATCCAGATTTAAGTCTGAATCTTCAACTTTGTCTGAAAGTTTCGACGCGAAATAGTAGCGTAAATATTCAGGATTTAAATGCTCTAAATAGGTTTCCGCTTTAATAAAGGTGCCGCGAGATTTTGACATCTTTTGGCCATTTACCGTCAAGAAACCATTCACAAATAAACCTGATGGCGTACGATAGTTTGCACCTTCAAGCATCGCCGGCCAGAACAGGGCATGGAAATATACAATGTCTTTACCAATGAAGTGATAGACCTCATTTTCAGAATCTTTTTTCCAGAAATCGTCAAAATTCAATTCAGGACGTTTGGTTTTGATGTAATTTTCAAAGCTCGACATATAACCGATTGGCGCATCGACCCACACATAGAAGTATTTGTTTGGTGCATCCGGAATTTCAAAACCGAAGTATGGCGCATCACGGGAGATGTCCCAATCGTTCAAGCCATTTTCAAACCATTCGTCCAGCTTGTTGGCAATCGATACCGGCAAGCGACCTTCATCACGAGTCCATTTTTGCAGGTATTCACCAAAATTTGGCAATTTAAAGAAGTAATGATCAGATGATTTTTCGACTGGAGTTGCGCCACTTAAAGTGGAATGCGGATTCAACAATTCTGTCGCATTATAAGTTGCACCGCAGACTTCACATGAGTCGCCGTACTGATCTTCCGCCTTACATTTCGGACAGGTGCCTTTAATGAAACGGTCTGACAGGAACATGCCTTTTTCAGGATCAAAAAGCTGGGTCACCGGGCGAACTGCAATATTGCCAGCATCACGGTTTTTCACATAGATTTCAGATGCACGGGCACGGTTGGTATCGCTATGTGTAGAATCATAATGATCGAAATGCACACCGAAACCGTCAAAGTCACGGATATGTTCTTTTTGCACATTGGCAATTTGCGCTTCAGGTGAAATGCCATTCGCTTCGGCACGTAGCATGATCGCGGTTCCGTGAGCATCATCCGCACAGACATAAGTCACATCATGACCCATCGCACGCATGGCACGTACCCAAATATCTGCTTGGATATAGCCAAGTAAGTGACCCATATGAATCGGGCCATTGGCGTAAGGAAGGGCATTGGTGACTAAAATTTTACGCACGGATTCACTCTCTCATTCGTATTCATTATGCAATGGGCCATAATTTTACATGATGCCGAGGGGATTACAAAGAAATGCTTTGCTGAAACCCTGCGAATAGATGGACTTGGACAGCCCGAATACAAAAGCCTGCATCATCTTTAGCATATAGCTTTTCAATACAGATTTGACTCAGCTCATGCTACATCCTGCAAACAATAGCAACAACTTGTACAGGCTTTGTTGCAGTTTGCTTACTTCGCCCGATTCGCGTAATGCTTTGTGCTAAAAAAATGGCTGATTGTTTATATGATATGCCTAAGGAGGGTACCTCATGACTCAGCAGAACCAAAACAATACGTCGAAGCAAAATCAAGATAAAGAACAACATGCACGCGAATTGAATGATCAGCTTGCAAAAGAGCAAAAGCAAAACGAGCTGGATAAACAGCATAATCAGGAACATAAGAACGGGCAAAGTGCCCAGACCCATGCTGATCAGAAGTCTGATACCCAGCATAACGGTAAAGAGGAAAATGCTGAGCAATCAGCGCAAAAAGACAGTTCTCAAGAGAATCAGTCTGATAAAAAAACTGAAAGCTTTAAGATGGATGACTTAAAAGCCAAAGCGATAGCGATTGGTGAAGAGCTATTGCAAAAAGGTGAAAAGCTTCTGAATGAGCTGAAACATGGCAAATCTGACAACCAGCAAAATGCTGAGCAAGGTTCGGATCATGCGAAAAAAGCCAAAGCGGATCATACCTCTCAAGATAAGTCATCTAACAAGTCAGATAAACAAAATGCTAAAGATGGTCAGACCGATCAGCAGGCAGGTATGGCAAATTTAAAAGATGAAGCCATGCATAAGTTTGAAGATACCAGACAGAAAATCACAGACTTATTCAGCGAAGCCTCGGTTAAGTTCGCTGAGCTGAAACAGATGGCAACTGATACGATGAATAAAATGAAAGATAATCAATCGAAGGAAGGTGATTCTGATCAGCAGCAAGATGCCAAAGATACAGATTCAGAAAGCAACTCTCAGTCTAAAAAGGATGAATCGAAACAAGATCAGGATAAAAATACCAAGGATCAACAGGACAAATCTGAAAACAATAAAAATCATAAATAGTCTGTGATCGTTAAGCCACTTTAATCATAGAAGGTTAAAGTGGCTTAACACGCTCGAGATAAATAAAAAAAATTTATTACATCAAAATAGTCCATCTCTCTTTTCTTTCATTATTTCTATTCACCAAGATTCCATAAAATATTTCACAAAACCGAGTAAAATGGTTGGAAATTGAAGATATCTGTTTCATCTTCTCCAATACAGTGCTTAACCTTCGCCTAAAACCCCGTTAAACTAAGCGATTCAGATGTCGATCTACATTTTTGGAGTAACCTATGTCTTGGCTTTCTTCGCTTAAATCGGTTTTTTCGCCTTCCAAGGAGGTGAACGAAGAAGCTGTGCAAAATGTACTACAAAACTATATCTTGCCAAATTCCAGCAATGCCTTGAAAGATCGTATTACGCAGGTCAATGTACAGGGTGAGATTCTGCAAATCACTTTGAATACCTATCCAGAAGAAAAAGCGCAGCTGCAACAGATTCATGATGAACTGGCGGAAGCTTTGCAAAAATGTGGTATTCAAGAACTGAATATGCATGTGATTCAGCAGAAAACTGGACATAAGAAAGAAGGGGGTTGCGGGCATAACCATGCTGAAGGTGAAAACTGTTCAAGCGAGCCCAAAGCGGAAGCAAAACCCAATCTTCCCCCTGTGGTTGATGCGTCGGCACAGCCTGCAAAAACAGAAGAAGCTGATCCAAATAATCCACCTATTCAAAAAGCTGCGCCGCAACAGCGTGATGTTCCAAAACACCCAAGGATTCAAAATGTGATTCTGGTGTCATCTGGTAAAGGTGGCGTAGGTAAATCGACCACGACTGTAAATCTGGCTTTGGCTCTACAGAAATTAGGCCTGCGCGTAGGCGTACTAGATGCCGATATTTACGGCCCAAGTATTCCGACTATGCTCGGCAATGCCGGCAAAACGCCAATGATCGAAGCAGAGCAGTTTGTCCCTATCGAAGCCTATGGGATGGCGGTATTATCAATTGGCCATTTAACTGGAGATCACAATACTCCAGTCGCCTGGCGTGGTCCAAAAGCCACGGGTGCATTAATGCAGTTATTCAATCAGACCCTATGGCCAGACCTTGATGTGCTGATGATTGATATGCCACCTGGCACAGGTGATATCCAGTTAACTCTCGCGCAGCGTATTCCGGTAACGGGCGCAGTAATTGTGACAACGCCACAAAACGTGGCCTTGCTGGATGCGACCAAAGGCATTGAATTGTTTAACCGCGTGCAGATTCCGATCATGGGCGTGATTGAAAACATGTCGACCCATATCTGCTCAAATTGTGGTTTTGAGGAACAGATTTTTGGTACAGGCGGTGGCGATAAACTGTCTGAGCAATATCAAGTCCCATTATTGGGTCGTTTACCTTTGGATGCTAAAATTCGTGAAAATGCCGATGCTGGAACGCCGTCAGTGATCGCGGGAGATGCTGCTGCAGAAAGCTATATGCTGATTGCAGAGAAAATTGCAGCGCGGTTACCTAAAGCAGAGAAAGACCATAGTCGAATTTTTTAATTCTACAGACAATTCAGATATTTAAGCCTTAGCTAAAAGCTAGGGCTTCTTATTTCTTATTTTTAAAATTAGCTCGATTTAAATGATCGAAATTGACTGAAATGACTATCGGGTGTTTATCCTGAAAGATTATATAAACATTTGAATTAATTAAAATAAATAAATTTAAATTTTAGATCATATGTTCTCTTACAATTATTTTTTTGCAGCACTGACCGAATTCTTCTATGCTACTCGGATTAGAGCGAGGTCAAACTATGATTTCATGGTTTTTTATTGGTTTAGTGGCAACCATTCTTTTAACACCAGGCCCAACCAATACCTTATTGGCATCTTCAGGCATTCAGGTCGGATTTAAAAAAACATTTCGTTTAATTCCTGCGGAAGCCTTTGGTTATCTGATTGCCATTAGCTTATGGGGCATTCTGATCGGAAAAATTTCCGTTCATCTTCCGCTTTTACCGACCATTCTCAAACTTTTTAGTGCTGGCTATATTCTATTTCTCGCTGTGAAATTATGGCGGACTGCAGAAATAAGCGAAAATCTTGAAAATGTCTCGATTCGCGCACGAGAATTATTTTTGGCAACCTTGCTTAATCCTAAAGCACTTTTATTTGCCTCAGCGATCTTTCCTGTCATTGTCTGGAAAAGCGGCCAACATTATGTGACTCATATGCTGGTTTTCTTGCTTCTGTTGATCCCGATTGCATTCTTCTGGACTTTTCTGGGTTCAATCCTGGCCAGAAAAAACAGTCGCTGGCTCAATCAGAAAAACCTGCAGAAAACGGCTTCGCTGGTATTAATGAGCTTTTCCATTCCTTTAAGCTATTCTGCACTTTTAAGTTTATAAGCTGATCTCAATCAGCAATTTTTTGGCAACTTTAGCTCTAAGCCTTTCACTTATTTTCATTAGTGTCAATTTCAGTTAAAGTACGTCGCAATAACTTGTTCTTAAGATTTTTGGATTATATCAATGGCAATTAAGTCTGATCGTTGGATTCGCGAAATGAGCCAAAAACACGGCATGATTGAACCGTATGCAGAAAACCAGGTACGTTTGGATGAAAATGGTCAAAAGCTGATTTCGTATGGCGTATCCAGCTATGGTTATGACGTGCGTTGTGCACGTGAATTTAAAGTATTCACCAATGTGCATTCTGCAATTGTCGATCCGAAGAACTTTGATGAACGCAGCTTTATTGATATCGAGTCGGATGTCTGTATCATTCCGCCTAACTCGTTTGCTTTGGCGCGTACCATCGAATATTTCCGCATTCCACGTAATGTCTTGACCGTGTGCTTGGGCAAGTCTACTTATGCGCGTTGTGGCATCATTGTTAACGTGACTCCGCTTGAGCCAGAGTGGGAAGGACACGTCACTTTAGAGTTTTCAAATACTACCAATCTTCCTGCGCGTATTTATGCAGGTGAAGGTGTAGCGCAGATGCTGTTTTTTGAATCTGATGAAGTCTGTGAAACCTCATATAAAGATCGTGGTGGTAAATATCAAGGTCAGACAGGCGTTACTTTGCCGAAGACCTAATTGTTTTAAAATATTGAATGACGGGACTTTATGTCCCGTTTATTTTTTTGAGATTTTCATTCATCGGAAACTGCTATTTTTCGCCTAATTGGCTTTGGCATCTGTATCAAAAATCAGCATAATGGATTCCGCATAACCATAAAAAAGATGCGATGCATTATAAAAAATCAAAGATTGGCGGCTGGGAAGCTGAAGTATAAGGTGCGGAGCATCGAATAAAAAGGAAAGAGTGAGATGGCTCAGATAAAAGATATATTTAAATTTCGCAAAAGTTATTTGGCGATGACAATCGGTTTCAGCCTGTTGCCTTCTGCACATGCGATGCAGGAATTATCAGATTCTTCTCTTTCTGACACCACCGGTGAGGGTGTTGCGCTGGTACTTGATGATTTTAAAATGGTGTTTCAAGGTCCTAAAGATCTTTCTGCTAGTTCTAGTTATGCCAGAGGCATTGAAAACCCCGGACAAGCAGATACAGGCTTTATTCGTATTATCCCGACGGGTGAGAATTACAACCAACTTGGGCAGCGTGTATACGACAAAGTTTATAAATCTACATATGATAATGCTTTTCATGTTGAAAGAACGCAGAATTATGCAACTGAGTATCAGCAAGCCTATGATACGTTAAAAACTGATTTTTATAATAATAACTATAATACGATTAAGAATACTCATGATACACAAACAAACCGGGACGCATTTAAGCAAGAATTAGTCGATTATTATTATAATACAGACTTTATGAAAGCCTATTATGACCAACGTCGTGATGATTATTATAATGGAGCCGGTAAACCCGCTTTAATTCAATATAGTCTAGTCGATGATGGCACAACAATGTTTGATCACTCACCGGGGAATCTAATTGGTTTAGATAATAAGGCCAAAACAAATACATTGGAAATGATTGACCTTCTTTATGGTAAGGATGCGACGAAATCAATTCCTTCAACTGAATGGAGTACGACTGTTGATAGACAAAATATTATTGGAGCGATTGTAGATGCAAGAATTCTTGCACTAATTAAAGCAGACTACGATAAAAAATTGGAAGCTGCTTTAGCCGGAATAATGAAGGATGCAGATAGTGCTGCTATGGCTGAAATCATTGCTAGAGCAGATCAGGCTGCTAAAACTGAAGCTGCTAAAAGCTCTGTGAGCACTTTAAGAACTAAAGCCGATGTATTTATTTATGGTCTGGCATTATCGAAAAGCGATGGTTCTTTAAGCACACGCTACAGTAATCAGGGTTTTAGCTGGGGATCAGCAGATAATCCTTGGTTATTCCGGGCAGGAACTGAAAACGTCAAACAGTTTAAGGACGCTGCTAAAGATGTAGGCTATATTGCTTTGGAAGCCCCATTAAGTCCAATTGCAGGGGTCGAAAATGATAATAATATCAAGCTAGGCTTCTGGAGTGATATTTTTGCACGTGAGCTTAACTCCTCTAATCTTGTAGATCCTATAACAGGTGGGCCAATATCAGGACTTGATACGGATTACCGATTAAGAACCCAATTTGTTGCCAATGGTCTGAGTTTTAATGGCTCGCAAGTTCGGTTATTTCAAACCTTAGAATCTGATAATAAGAATTACAGCCAAACATTAGGTATGGCGAGTATTGTTCGTCTGAATACCAATGATCGACCAGAAAATCTAAGCAGTAGCGATAGTAATCTTAACAGTAAAGGTATTCGTCTCAGTACCGCAGCAAAAACAGATGCACTTGATGGTAATGTCCCGACCCCGGCCTTGAATGGAAGTGATGCTCCTATATTTCATGATTCTGAGGGTTTATATCTCTATAGTCCAAATATTAATTTGGTGCTTGGTAATATGTACCAGCCTTTCGTTGTCGGTTCAGAAGGCAATAATATTATTTTAGAAGTGACACGTATTCCCAATATTCCTGCTATTTATAATCAAATTTATCAAAATTATGGGGACGGACTGGGTACAACAGATTTAAAGGGTTCGACCTGTAATGTCTATAGTTGTGGTACACCGATTAAAAATAATGTGTCAGATACCACCGCACTTTATCAAGGGCGTAATGCGACTCACAGTAGCATCTCAATAGGGACTACAGAGCGTATCTCAGGGACAAATATGCTGCGCGCCAAGGATGGGGTGAATTCAACAGGAATCGTATTCAAAAATACTGATGGTGTAAGTAAGAATTTTGGATCTGCTGTCATTGATGGGGTCCTGATTCAGCATCTGAAAATTAGAACAACTGGTCTATAAGGAAGTATAAGAATGTCCAAATTAGTAACACTCTGTGCATTATTATGTACCTCTATGACCAGTTTTGCCGGATTGGAAGCCCTTGATCAGCAAGCATTAACCAATACCGTGGGGCAAGGCGGGGCAGATCTTAACTGGACTTTATCTTTAAACCATATTTATGCGACAGATTTAAGTAAAGATAAAATTTCTCGGCTTGATGGAAGTGGCAACCCGCTCGAAGTATTTTATGTTCTAGATCCCACCGCTTGTGGAGCAACAAAACAATTTTGCCGTCTGGCAATAGCGCCGAATAACCATGTCGATGCCAATGGAAATAAAAAGTGGTTAGTCTTTAAAGGCATTCAAGGCACGATTCAGATTGATAAGTTTTCAATTGATGGTACAACCATCATTAATCATCGTAATGAACCACAAACGGCGATGCAAATTACCTTTTATGATCACCAGCCTTTAAAGATCCGTAATTTAGGCTTTAATACAGTTTCCATTGAAACGGGTACAGGTGCTGGCGCCTTGGAAGGTTATGCCAATACAGGTGTTTATAGTACGTATACAGGGCGTACCTATAATGCCGATGGAACTTATACAACCGCGCCCCAAGATGTTCCTTCGTTTGATCAAGGTGCTGAAAAAGGATTTATGGGGTTGAACATTCATGGAAATCTGCATATGTCTGGCAATTTGAAAATATTTGGTTATAACTGTACAGGTGGGGCACAAAGTCGTTGTTAGTAACAACGTCAAGTACAGCATAAGGATATAAAAATGAAAAAAACAACAATAAAGTTGAAATTGCTAACGGTATGCATGTGTCTTATACAACAAGGTTATGCACTTGAAACTATTGAAGAGCAGGAATTGAGTGAAGTCACTGGACAAGATGGTATGGTGATTACTCATGAAATCTCTAAAGCCAGTATTGCTCAAGCCAATTGGTATGATCCAAATCCAACTGCCAATACTAAAATGGGCTTAGGTCTACATAATGTTGAGATTATTGGAAAAGATAATAAACCAATCATTAGTCAACTTGAAATAGATGTAGGTGCCACTTCACAAGGGGCAGGACTTCGGCTAGCTGCAAGTGTTTCACCCTTTCAAGCCACTGCAGATTTAAAATTGGTAAAGATCGCGTGTACGACCAATCCATGTAGTCAATCTGCGAATAGTATTCGGACTGCGGGTACTCAATCTAATCAAAGTTTGGGGGCATTAGGGATTAGTACCTCTACACCTCTTAGTGTGCTATTACAAACCAGTGCAGGTCTATTTAATAAAGATTCAATTGCCAGTATCGATTTTCAACTTAAAAATGCCACGATTAGTCATAAATTAGGTGAAAATAGTCTGATTTTGAATGACTTTAACTTTAACTTCGCGGGTCAAGGATATATGTACATTGACCCGGATGAAGGCGTGGTACTGACCACACGAAATGGCAGTCAAGATCATTATGTGGATCTAAAGCGTGCTGAAGATATGACCGATATCACGGCTGACCGGTTTAATCCGACCAATCCAGGGGTTAATATTGACTTGCGTTATAACACGCCAAATAATGAACGTAAAAATATTATGCGTTTAGGGGCTTCGGGTGCAGTCACTAACGCAAGATTATCGATGAGTGCCGATCAAACCCAGATAGGTACTTTTGATGTTAGTAACAAGGTGAATGGTGTACTAGAACGTCAGGACAAAGCTGCTACAGGTTACAGTGGCCTGGTCGGAGAAGGTGGGTTAAATCTAGGCTTGTCTGCAGATTTTACAGGTGCTAATAGTACCGGGCTTCCAGCAACTATGGCACCTACAACACTTGAGATTGGTCATACCGGTAAGGGAAGCCATGCGGTGCAATTTTCCAAGCTCAGACCATTGACTACACGTACTGCTGCCGGTGCCTTACATGGTAAAAATGCTTATATCGACTTTGGAAATATATATATAAATACCATTACTGCAAAAAGTCTCGATTTCATAATCAATGAAAATATGCAAAAGACTTTAGGTAGTAGTAGCATTGTACTTAAACAGACACTCAGTACCACCACGAATGGAGAAGATTTTGCTTATATCGCCGTACGTGGAATGGATTTTCAGTCTATTGCTGCGAAAGCACGTTTTATATCAGATAACTCTTTGGCGGAAATTGGTGGCGATGGTGGTTCATGGGGAATCGGTATTCCTATTTATAATTTAAATGCCAATGTTGCGTTGTCTGGAACGACTTATGGAACAGACAATAAGCAAGCAATTGCTTATAACATTATGGCATCTACAGAAGGCTATGGAATTGACAAGAAAACCGGTTTGCCAAGCACAACCTCGATTATATTGATTGATGGTAAAAATGGCGATCATGGTGAGGCAGTTAACTATTATGCCGGTTTTAGGAATATCGATGCTTTGATCAAGTCGGAAGGGATTATTAGTTATAAAGATGAAGGGATCTATATTCGTGCCGATGATTTACTGATTGCTGCCAAAGCAGAACTTGCGATTGGTCAATTACCTGGCTCTAAATATAATTGTACCAATGCATTAGTCACTAAATGTGGGGGGTATGTCCCGCATGATAATTTTTCTAACCATGATGATGTTTTAACCAATATCGCTTTTAAATTAGATGGAAGTGGTGAGCTTCTGATTATCCCTGGTGTAGATCCAACTAGCACTTCACCAGATACTAACTTTTTGTCATTTGATGCAAACTTTAAATTTAGGCCTTTAAGTACTGAAGAAAGTGCAGATAATAAAAATTTAGGCAGCTATTTTAGTATCGCCAATGAAGATATTGATTCAACCGGGGTATTAAAAACTTCGTCAATTAATTTTAACCGGATGGAAGGTCATTTAGGTGTCAAAGCAAAAGTTCGTGTCAGTGCAGATACAGTGACTTTGGATAATCAGGTCAAACTCAATTATGAAAATAATATTGCAACACCATTTAAGACCAATTTTGCCATGGCGACCAATGGCAATATGCAAAACATGGCAAGTATTGCACTGACGGGTGGAACCATACGTAGCACGATGGGAATCACACCACGTTAATAAGAATATAAGGACGTTAAAATGAAAAAAATATTTTTGAATAGTCTGGCTTTGGCAATGTGTGTGATTACACAGCAAAGTTTTGCAATGACAGCTTTAGATGATGACGCTTTATCTGCAGTTGATGCGCAAGCATTATTAAATCTAGAAAATGCTTATGATTCATCTCAAGGGATTAACTTTCATAAGCTGAGCGTTGAGGCTTTGATGGAGTTGAACGTTAATATTAAAACTTTACAACTCGGTTGTGGTGGAAGTAACGGTGGAACAGGCTGTGATATTGATATTTCCAACTTAGCATTAAGTGGATTGAATCCCAGCTTTGATGCTGAAGGGAATCCTGTCTTTTCCGGTGATCGGGCTAATACTAGTGCCAGTATAAATAATCCTTTTATTGAATTTGCGATTAAAAATGGCGGAAGTGCCTCTACCCGAGAAGTAGTGGGTTTTCGCTTAGGTGCAGATAAAATTGTCGGGCTTTTGACCATGGGAACTGATAACGTTGAGAATCCGAATGATGGTCTCAAAAGTTTTAGTGGCTATATGAAAATGGCGCAGACTACGGGCGAGTCTGTAACAAAGGCCGGAACTTTCGGTAATGCAAGTGATCAAAAAATTCAAGGGAATTTAAAGGCCTTGGGGCAAACACGTGAATTTATTAGTAAGCCTGGTGCTGAGGGCCATACTGGAATTACTGTGCCTTCCATGCGGGTGGACTTTACCATGCCTGAGACTATTGTAACCGGACAACGACTAAAGTCGGCAACTGTGACGAATATTCGTTCCAGTATTACCTCGATTCCTTTGGCAGCGCCTATATCTGGCGCAACTTTGCCAAACGATGTAATTGGTACACCAAATTTCTCAAATGATAAACTATACGTGGAGTTCGACCCATTAATTGACTTTCTTAATTTGGGAACTCATTCTTTCTTTCAAATGGGGGCCGGTTCAAGTCTGGATAATCTGAATATGGACATTACCTTTGTTCAGGCTTTGAACATGATTCATAATATTCCTTTAAATGGTACAGGCGGCTATTTATCTTTACAAAGTCAAAATGTACATTGGCAAGGAGCAGATGCAGCTGATATTGCCAAACCAGGTTGGTGGATGTCTTTTAAAGATCCGATCCAACTAGGGGTATTAAAAACCACAGATGAAGTGGATATTTCATTTGTATTACCTCAAGTTGCCACAGCTATTTCAGAATTCCTGTTACGTCCTGAAAATTTGATTAATGTAAATGTAGGTGAAGCTGTAGGTTCGCTTGCAAATGTGCCAGTCGTACGTAAATTAAATATTGATGTCGGTCAATTTACTAACTACAATGGTGGAACTCCCGCAACCTTAACCTTAATGGATAAGTTGCTACAAAACCAGAATGTGACTTCAAACTGCTTTGGTGGGCATAAGTTCTGCTAGTTTATAGCCATAAAAAATCCCGCATTACGCAGGATTTTTTATAAGAAAGCAAAATTATTTAGCAATTTTTGCCAATAATTCTTCTTTCGAGATATTTACAGATTCAGCATCACGACGGCCTTTATATTCAAACGTACCTGCATCTAAGCCTTTTTCGCCAATTACAATACGGTGTGGAATACCTGTCAGCTCAAGATCAGAGAATTTCACGCCCGGACGTTCGTTACGGTCATCAAGTAATACGTCAAAACCTGCAGCTTGTAATTCAGCATAGAGTGCTTCCGCAGCTTCCATAGTTCGTGGAGATTTGTGTGCATTCATCGGCACAATGGCAACTTCAAACGGTGCAATGGCAATTGGCCAGATAATGCCTTTCTCATCAAAGTTCTGCTCGATTGCAGAAGCTACTACACGCGTTACACCAATACCATAACAACCCATGGTTACAGTGAATGGTTTGCCATCTTCCCCCAAAACTTTACAACCCAACGCTTCAGAGTATTTTTGACCTAACTGGAAGATATGACCCACTTCGATACCACGTTTGATTTGAAGCGTACCTTTACCATCTGGAGATGGATCGCCTTCAACCACGTTACGTAGGTCATAAACTTCAGTGAACTGCGCATCACGTTCCCAGTTTACACCTGTTGCGTGTTGATCTGCTGCATTTGCACCTGCAACAAAGTCAGACAATACAGATGCTGCAAGATCAACAATAACGCTTACACCTTTTTCGACCAGACCTTGAGGACCGACAAAGCCAGCAGTTAAGCCAAGGGCTTGCAGTTGTTCTTCAGTAGCAAATGTTAAAGGTGCAGCAATTAAAGGATGTTTTTCAGCTTTAATTTCATTCAGTTCGTGATCGCCACGAAGGAATAAAGCAACCACAGGTGCATCTTGACCTTCTTCAGTCGCAACACCTTGAACCAATAAGGCTTTTACTGAATGAGCAGGGTTCGTACCCAAGAATGCTGATACATCTGCAATGGTTTTTTGATTTGGTGTATCTACCAGTTTGAGTTCTTGTGTAGGTGCCGCACGTTCACCGACAAGTACTGCTTCTGCCATTTCAATATTGGCTGCATAGTCAGATTCAGTCGAAAATGCGATATCATCTTCACCGCTTGAAGCCAGTACGTGGAATTCGTGAGAACCTGAACCACCGATTGAACCGGTATCTGCTTGTACTGGACGGAAATCTAAACCAAGACGGGTGAAGATTTTGCAGTAGGCTGCATACATGTCGTCGTAGGTTTGTTGCAGTGATTCCTGGTTGGCATGGAAAGAGTAGGCATCTTTCATAATGAATTCACGTGAACGCATTACGCCAAAACGTGGACGAATTTCGTCACGGAATTTGGTTTGTACCTGGTAGAAGTTTGCAGGCAATTGCTTGTAGCTTTTTAATTCGTTACGTGCAAGGTCAGTGATCACTTCTTCATGCGTCGGACCGAGAACAAATGGGTTGCCATGGCGGTCGTTGAAGCGTAAAAGCTCAGGACCGTATTGTACATAACGACCTGATTCTTCCCACAAAGACGCAGGTTGAGTCACCGGCATATAGACTTGAAGTGAACCGACTTTGTCCATTTCTTCGCGAACGATCGCTTCAACTTTATTTAATACGCGAACGCCCATCGGCAACCAGGTGTATAGACCTGAAGCCAACTTACGAATCATACCGGCACGAAGCATCAGCTGATGGGAAATAACCTCAGCATCGTTCGGGGTTTCTCTTAACGTTGCAAATAAAAAGCGACTCGCGCGCATGGAAACTGTCCTAAAAAATTAAGCGTTAAAGCAGGGATTATACAATAAAAAATGAGGTGAGCATTTGGGAATGTCACCTCATTGTGTTGCATTAAATTATGCCATGATTTTACGTGCCTGACGCAGCATAAAGTTCTTAAAGTCATCCAGGTAAGTAAAGATCACCGGTACCACCACCAGTGTCAGCAGGGTAGAGGTAATTACCCCACCAATCACCGCATGCGCCATCGGTGCACTTTGTTCGCCACCTTCACCTAACCCTAGGGAAAGTGGCACCATGCCCATGACCATCGCGCTGGTAGTCATCAGAATAGGACGCAAACGGGTTTTACCAGCGGCAATAATCGCATCATAACGGTCTTCACCGCGGTCCATGGCCTTCTTGATGAAGTCGATCAGCAGAATCGCATTCTTGGTCACCAGTCCCATCAACATGATAATGCCGATAATCGAGAACAGGTTCATGGTCGAATTAAACAGGAACAAGGCCAGAAACACACCAATGAGCGACAATGGCAGTGAAGCCATAATTGCGGCAGGATGGATAAAGCTGTTGAACTGCGAACCGAGCACGATATAGATAAAGACAATCGACAGGGTAATCGCGGTCAAGGCATAGCCTGCGGATTCTGCCATGTCGGCATTGGAGCCTTGAGTGTCGAAACTATAACCCGGTGGCATATCGAAATTTTCTTGCAAGCGGCTGATATCCGTCCCGATGTCGCCTGCAGGACGTCCTGAAGTATTGGCCTCGACCAGAACTTCACGTGCCAGATCACGTCGATTAATCTGCGAGGCGCCCAGTTTTTCTTCAAATTTGGCGACACTCGAAAGCGGAACCAGAACTGGTTGATTATTGGCATCGGTTTTATTCGAGGTGATATACATATTCTGTAAATCGCTAGGCAAGCTGCGCTGGTCTTCGGTCAGGCGCAGATTCACATCATAGGTTTCACCTTTTTCATCCTGCCAGGTCGTGACATCATCACCGGCAATCAGCGGACGCACTACATTGGCAATCTGATTGACCGATAAACCTAAATCACTGGCCAAGACGCGATTGATCTGTACATCAAGAGTCGGCTTGGGTTCTTTTAATGAAGTTTCCAGATCGACAATGCCATTAATCTTCGCCATTTCCGTCATAAAGCGATCGGAAATTTTTTGCAGTTCATCCAGATCCGGACCTTTAATCGAAATCATGATCGGCTTCTGGCCACCTGAAACGGTTTCATCGGCGGATGCCACCGAGGTAATGCTGATTCCTGCAACCGATTGTAGACGCTGGCGGAATTCATTATTCAGGTCATTCAGGGTCTTTTCACGTTCGGTACGCGGCGTTACAGTCACCCGTAAACTGACATGGTTTTTACCGCGGTCAGTTGCGCCATTAATCACCCCATAAGTGGCTTTGACATCCGGATGTTGACGAATAATCTGATCCACCTGCTGCAGTTTGGCTTGTGAATATTCAAGCGATGAATCGACCGGTGTTTCAAACTTGATCCGGATTTCGCCTTTATCGGGAACCGGTACAAATTCGGTGCCGATCAGTTTGGATAAACCCAGAGCACCAAATAATGAAGCCACAGCAATCATTAAGGTAATTAATCTGAAGCGCAATGCCAGTTTTAATAATTTTTCATAGACATGGCTTAAGTTATCCAGCTTGCCGGAGATCCAGCTAAAGAAACGTTTCACCCGACCTGGTTTTTTGTTTGGATCTTTTTTCTTTTCTGCCCAGTGTGCAGAGAGCATAGGATCCAGGGTAAAGCTGACAAACATCGAGATCAGAACGGCCATACTTACCGTGACCCCGAACTGGTAGAAGAAACGGCCAATAATTCCGCCCATAAAGGCCACAGGCAGGAATACGGCAACAATGGTCAGTGTCGTGGCCAGCACGGCTAAGCCAATTTCTTTTGTGCCATCGAGCGCGGCAGTTACATGGTCTTTGCCCATATCGGCATGCCGGACAATATTTTCACGCACCACAATTGCATCATCGATCAACAGACCAATACTCAAGGACAGCGCCAGTAAAGTCATCATATTGATGCTAAAGCCAAAGGCCCAGATAAAGGTCAGCGTGCCCAAGAGAGCAATTGGTAGGGTTAAACCGGTGATTACTGTGGAGCGGAAAGAACCCAGGAACAGTAGGACAATCAGCACAGCCAGTACCGCACCTTCAATAATGGTACGGGCTACATCACCAATGGTGCCGCGGATACTTTTGGAGGAGTCCACCACCACTTGTAAAGTGGTACCTTGTGGAAGCTGCGCCTCAATACTTTCTAAAGCTGCATAGCTCTTGTCGACTACTTCAATGACGTTTGCATCTGAACTGCGCAAAATATCAATCGCTACTGCGGTTTTACCATTCAAAAAGGCAGCCGATTCCAGCTCTGCCTGACTGTCTTGAATATTGGCCACTTGTCTGAGGAAAATCGGTACGCCGTTTTTATTGGCAATAACCAGATCACCGAAGGCGAGGGGATGCAGTACTTTGGAATTGATTTCAATGACCAGTTCCGAATTACCCGATTTAAGCGTCCCCCCCGGAACTTCAATATTCTCGGCCTTTAAGGTGTTAATCACACTGTCCACACCAATGCCAAAGGCTTGTAGTTTTTGTGGTTCCACCTGAATCCGGATCTGGCGCTGCGCATCACCCAGCAGGTTGACCGTTCCGACGCCCGGGACTGTACGCAATTGTGGCACAATTCGCTGATCCAGATAGGAACTGAGCGCTTTCACATCCATATTGTCGGATTCAAATACGATCGACATTACCGCATTCGCCGTCGGGTCATAACGTTCGACAATCGGCTCCTGAATCTCATCACGAAATTCAGCAGTTACAGAAGCGATTTTATCCCGCACGTCCTGAGCTGCTGTGGTAGATGTCACATCCAGATTAAATTCAGTGGTGATGATGGACAGGCCTTCACTGGACTGGGAAATGACCTGTTTTAAACCGGAAATGGTATTGATCTGATCTTCAAGTTTTTTGGTAATTTCCGATTCAACCGTTTCCGGAGAAGCACCCGGATAGTTGGTATAAATCACCACAAAAGGGAAATCGACATCAGGGAATTCTTCAACGCCCATCCGCTGCCATGAAGCCAGTCCCAGTACCATCAAACAGAACATCATCATGATGGTGAAAACCGGATACTTCACACTAATTCGGGTAAACCACATGTCAATGATCCTGTATGAATGGTTTTAGTTGGCGCGAAGGGTGACAGTTTTTTGCAGATCGGCTTCGCTAAACTTAACCCGGCTGACCTGATCGCTGCTCTCCAGTCCTTGAACCACGGCAATGTTGTCGCTATAACGCTGTTCTAGTACCTGAACATTGACTTTGATAATTTTATTCTGGCGTATTATCCAGACATAAGGTTTATTCTGAATGTCTTGAATAGTATCTAATGGAATCAGCTGGCCAGAAATCTGTTGTGAACTCAGAATGTTGCCTTCAACGAAGGAGCCGATACTTAGCGAAGGAATGGTTTCATTCGGCGTGGCAAAGAATTCGATCTGGCGACTGGTCTGATCTGCAATGGGGGAAATCCGGCTAATTACGGCAGTGAGCCGATTTGGATTACCTTGAATGTTGTATTCGACCTGACTGCCCAGTCTTAAACCTGATTGCAGATCACTAGGTACGCGTGCTTGAATTTCCAGCCGTTTCGGATCGACAATTTCAAACAGGGTTTGTCCAATGGCAACGGTTTGACCCGGTTCAACCTGACGTTGCGTAATCACGCCACTGATCGGACTGGTCATGGTGCCATCACGATCGGCTTTCTGGGCAATATCGACATTGGCTTGCTGGGCGCGGACATTTTCAAGCTGGGCCTGATAATCGACCTGACTTTGTTCATATTCTACTTTTGAAATAAACCCCTGATCGAGCAGACGCTTTTTACGCTGCATCATGTTGTGCGCCTGATTGGCTTGCGCTTGAGTTGAGGCCAGATTCGCACGCGCCTGTGCCAGACGAGCTGCATTGTCCTGATTATTCAGGCGTACCAGCACTTGTCCCTTGGCAACTGTTTGACCTACCTGTGCGTTTACGCTGGTGGCAGTAGCAGAGACCTGTGACTGTATGCTGCTTTGATTGACTGCACGAATGGTGCCGGTGAATGCGGTTTTTTGAACTGAATTGCCAGATTGAACTGCAACTAGATCTTGAGGAATGACTTCAATGGATTTGGCTGTTTCGGTTTGCTGTACGGGTTCATTTTTATCACAAGCCACTAAAAACATATTTAAGCAAAGTGCACTCATGATCAGGATAGAGCGCGGGGAAGGCATATTTAAATCATGAGAATGCGGTGCAGTTTGCATATGAGTCCTTTTAGCTGGCTATGGATCAAAACCACGGCTAGCTATTTGTATTTATTCAAGTGCTTTTAAACGGGCGATAATTTTGTCGTATTCTGCTTCCAGATTTCGATAGCGACTTTGTAAAGATTGAATATTTTCTTTCTGGGAAGCGAGATTTTTCTGGTTATTGTCTAATGTTGTTTTCAGGTGTGCCGGTGGGGTTTTACCTTTACGTAAATATTCACGTTCCTGACGCACAAACATGACCCGATCTTTTTGCAGTTGCTTCATTTGTTCTTGCTGAAAATCAATCTGTTTTTTTAACTGAACCAGGCTGTCATTCTTTTTCTGTAAAGCGGTCTGGCTATTGTTATAAGCACGCTTGAGTTTATGATCTTCGGCAATTCGCTGCGCCTGTTGGGCACGTTGTGGCGCTTGCCTGATATCCGCTTCGGCATTATAAGGACGGGCACGCTTAATCACCTGCATATTCTGGTCAAGTGCTTCATAGCCATAACGGATATGATTTGGCGTGACATTAGTACTGATATTGGCCACACCCTTGCTGTCATAATAACGATACCAAGTGGCTTTTTGCGGGAGTTGGTTACTACTCGCACACGTTAAGCTCACCTGTAACAGTAGCAGCACAACAACAATGAATTGACCAGTCATTTTATTTTTATCAATGACAGCAAGTTTTCTTAAAAACTGACTCATCATTGGCTCCCCGAATTTAAAGTTGACTAAATTACTTATTTTAAAGTAATAATCTTGTTATATTAGACTTAAATTTATCAATAAAAAACTACCGTTAGTCAAAAAAAAACCAATAACGATAAGAAAATGTGAAGCTGTTATTAAAAATAAATGATTTTGTCTACTTGTGTAGAAAATGTTCATTGATAATACAAGTGACTTTATGTTAAAAATGTTTATCGATCGTAATAAAATAATCCTATGAGCCTTATGGCATATAGTTTCTAAAATGGGAAGGGTTAAACAAATGGACGATAAATTCCAAAATCTAAAAATTATGGTTATTGATGACTCAAAGACCATTCGTCGTACTGCGGAAACTCTTCTTCAACGCGAAGGTTATGAGGTCATTACTGCAGTAGACGGTTTTGAGGCTTTGTCAAAAATTGCCGAAGCAAATCCAGATATCGTTTTTGTAGATATTATGATGCCGCGCCTGGATGGTTACCAAACCTGCGCCTTAATCAAAAACTCTCAGAATTACCAGAATATTCCTGTGATTATGCTATCAAGTAAAGATGGCTTATTTGATCAGGCCAAAGGTCGTGTCGTGGGTTCAGATGAATACCTGACCAAACCTTTTAGTAAAGATGAATTGCTAAATGCAATCCGTAACCATATTAGTGCTTAATATTTGATTTTTTTGGGGAATTGGCATGGCACGTATCCTAATTGTGGATGACTCACCGACAGAAACTTTTCGCTTTAGAGAGATTCTTTCTAAACACGGCTTTGAGGTGATTGAAGCAGCCAATGGCGCAGATGGCGTCACCATGGCACAGGCAGAATTGCCGGACCTAGTCCTGATGGATGTGGTTATGCCGGGCGTGAATGGTTTTCAGGCGACCCGCCAGATTGCACGTGGTGCAACGACCAAACATATTCCAATCGTGATTGTGAGTACTAAGGATCAGGCCACTGACCGTGTATGGGGCAAGCGTCAAGGCGCAGCGGATTATCTAACAAAACCAGTCGATGAAAAACAATTAATAGATGTAATTAAGCAGCACCTCAATGCAGGATAAGCTCTATGGCAGCAAATGGATTTATCGAATTGCTTCGCATTGCGAAACGGGGGAATAAAAACTACGTTTCCAATGGCAATGAAGTTAACCGATGGTCGGGCATTGCTTTTGAGATGATGGGGCAATATTTTGTTGCCCCGCTGGGGGAAGTATCAGAAGTGATTTATCCCCCAGAATATACGCCGGTACCCAAGACGCAAGCATGGGTGTTGGGTCTGGCGAATATCCGGGGAAGACTGTTATCGGTTTCTGATCTGACGCAGTACGTATCAGGGCAAAGCAGTCAATTTTCACCGACTCAAAAAGTATTATGTATCAACCATAATGACCAGTATGTGGGTTTGGTCGTAGATCAAGTTTTGGGTATACAACATTTCAATAAGAAAAGTTTCTTTTCGAAGAAATCTGAATTGGATAAAAACTTACAAGAATATTGTCAGGGGTTTTTCCATCAGCACAACCAGCAGTGGCATGTGTTTTTATTCAGTCGTCTGTTGCAAAATCCAAAATTTATGAACGCATCTATAAAATTTATAAATTAAATGTCGCGCTCGAAACTAAGCAAGGCGTCAACCGGGGAGAGGCTGCATGGGCTTTAAACTTAAAAAGAAAAATACAGGTGAGAGCACTGGCCGCAAAGGCGGTAATGCTTTTTTAGCTAAGATTCAAACGCAAGTAGATCAGTTATCACGTGTCTTCGGTGATAGTGAGAAATCAAAACCGCTGATCTATGGAGCAGCAGGCTGTCTTTTAGCCGCACTGATCACTTTATTGTATCTTTTTTATAGTGTTCCACGTACCAATGAACTCACTCAAAGTCTGGGTGATTTGCGTCTCCTCTCGCAAACGATTTCGCGCCAAGCGACTGAAGCGACAGCTTCGGGTACGCCTGAGGCCATGAAGAACCTGACTGATTCGCAAAAAGCTTTTGCTGAAAACCTTGAGACAGTTAAAAGTATTCACTCTAACAATGATGCTTTGCAAGCTGTTGATAAACAGTGGACAGAAGTATCCAGCAGTATTGATCTGATTACCTCGCAACAAAAGATTATTAACCAGTTATACGACACCAACATCGCGATTGGTGAAGCGATTCCGGGGATTCAGGCGGAATATAACTTGATGGTCGACCAGATGGCACGTCAAGATATGCCATCGAACCAGGTGGTTATTGCCAAAAACCAGGTATTCATTGCAGAACGTATCTTACGTTCAATCAGTTTGGTACTGACAGGTAATGATGGTTCACGTGAATCTGCGGATGACTTCAGTGCCGATACCGAAACTTTTGGTTCTTATCTGAATGCACAGTTAAATGGTTCTGCTGAACTGGGTGTACAGCGTATTGCTGATCCAACCCTGCGTGAATCTCTGGAAGGCATCAAGGCTGAATATGATGACGTACTGGAATCTGCATCAGCGATTATTCTGAAAAACTCTACACAGATCGTAAAAGTTCGTCAGGCCGCTGCATCTATTTTTTCTCAATCTGATGTGCTTTTAGACAACCTGAATAAATTATCGGGTAACTCTGGTCTTAAAACGGTTGTTCCGGCAGTTCTGTTGATCGCATTATTAGTCGGTTTCTTGTTGTGTGTATTCAAGTTACTTTCTCTGCGTGGCTTGTCGGATAAACAGCGTGTAGGCCGTTTACAAGAAGAATATGACCGTAACCAGAATGCGATTTTACGTTTACTGGATGAGATCGCCGATCTTGCAGATGGTGACTTGCGTTCATATGCAACCGTATCTGAAGACTTTACCGGTGCGATTGCCGACTCGATTAACTTTGCGATCGACCAGTTACGTGATCTGGTATCGCGTATTACTGAAACTTCTCAAGAAGTTGCGCAATATACTGCAACTACACAAAGCATTACCAACCAGTTAGCTGAAGCATCTGAACATCAGGCACAAGAAATTGCCGGTGCTTCTGCAGCGATTAACGAAATGGCATTGTCGATTGACCAGGTATCTGCCAACGCCGATGAATCAGCGGTGGTAGCAGAACGTTCAGTACAAATTGCTGCAAACGGTGCGGATGTCGTACATCGCTCGATTGAGGGTATGGACACGATTCGTGAACAGATTCAGGAAACTTCAAAACGTATTAAGCGTTTGGGTGAATCTTCTCAGGAAATTGGTAACATCGTTGCCTTGATTAACGATATTGCTGACCAGACGAACATCCTGGCATTAAACGCAGCGATTCAGGCATCGATGGCCGGTGAAGCAGGTCGTGGTTTCGCGGTCGTAGCCGATGAAGTACAGCGTCTTGCGGAACGTTCAGCTTCTGCAACCAAGCAGATTGAAGGCCTGGTAAAAACCATTCAAACGGATACGAACGAAGCCGTTATTTCGATGGAACAAACTACATCGGAAGTTGTACGTGGTGCGAACTTGTCTAAAGATGCCGGTGTAGCACTAGATGAGATTCAAACGGTATCGAATAACCTGGCGAAACTGATTGCGAACATTTCTGATGCTGCGAAACTGCAGTCAGCATCTGCAGGTCATATTGCGACCACGATGAATGTCGTACAGGAAATTACCTCGCAAACCACCAGTGCAACCTTCGATACAGCACGTTCAGTATCTGAACTGGCAAACATGGCCGATGCATTACGTGAATCTGTATCTGACTTTAAACTACCAGAATAAAGTCAGACATGATGGGGAAATGTGTCTTGACCGCGGTTGAGACACATTCAGAAAATACAGATAAAGCCTCGACAAGATGTACTTAACTTCATACGTTAGGTATCGCGTGACGGTCACAATTAAGTTTGAGCGCCCTTCTTGGCGGCATAACGTAAGAAGCATGAGCTATGAAAGAAATATTAAAAAATTTAGTTGAAACGACAACGCTTCCTGAAGATAGTTATCTTGACCAAGATGCAGAAATTCTTGAAATTTTTGTTGAGGAAATCGAAGAGATCTTCGTTGAGTTAAATGCTTTATTTCCAGAATGGTTGACTAATCCAGATCATCAAGAAAATCTGAAGACCATTCGCCGCCATTTTCACACCCTGAAAGGTTCAGGCCGCATGGTCGGGGCAAAATCGGCAGGGGAAATGGCCTGGGCGGTTGAAGATACCTTAAACCGGGTTTTGTCCGGTTCGATTCAGCTAACACCGACGGTGCAAAAATTTGCCCAAGCGGTACTGAATGTCTATCAATATGCTTTATATCCAAAATTCAAACATGTACAGCAATTGGATCTCGACCTGCGTCCAATGGTGCTCTTGGGACAACAATTACAACAACAAATTTCGCCTGAGCCTGCATTGGAAGAATTACTGGCATTGGCAGTTCATTTGACTGCTGAAGGTCAGATGACAGGTCTTGAGCTTGCAGACAATGAGCCAAGTGAAGCTGAGCTAACAGTAGCGCCAGTAGAAGTACCGGTTCGCAGTGATATCGAAGAAACTGTGGCGATCTTTATTGAAGAAGCAGAAGAGCATCTGGAAACGATTGCCACCTTCCTTCGCACTGAAGATGAAAAATCACAAGATTATAATGCGCTAATTCGTGCGATTCATACCTTGCGCGGCAGTTCATCCATGGCGCAGATTGACCAGATTTTTGAGGCCAGCTCTAAAGTGGAGCATCTGTTCAAAACCTTGCTACAAGATGAAATTGTCTCAACCTCAAAAGAAACCGCTTTACTGATTCAGTATGCTGAGTTTGTCAGTGACTATCTGCATTTGCTACGTCAGGGCAATACTGCAAAACTGGATGCGGTATATGCCACCTTTGAGCGTGTCTGGAATGATTATGGCTTTGCAGTTACTGAAACCAATAGCATTCAGACGCAAGGTTTGGTGTCTAAACTGGTTGAGCTGGATATTGATCTGTTATTGGATGCCGAGTTTGAATTTGATAAACGCGCCCAAGTCGATTATCCGGAATATATTCAGGCACTCAGCCAGCAGGCTGCGGAATTGCTGGCACATACAGAAAGCCGGGCAGCGCAGGGAATTCATGAATTCACTGCCGATCTGAAATCGGCTTATGATGCGCTGCTTGAAAAGCCAGTGCTGCTAAACAGCGATTATGCTTATGAACTGTTCGCACAGGCGCATCAGGAATTTATTCATTTATTTGATACCTTGGCCGCAGGACAGCGCGTCATTCTGAATGATGAAATTCAAAAAATACTCAGTGAACTGTCTGCATTTGTGCAGCAGGATCTGGAAATATTTGCTGAAGATAATACCAATCAGAATGTTGAGCTAAGCTCAGAGGCCACACAGGTGGCTGAAACTGTCGCGACTGGCAGTGTAGATTTTGCTGGCTTGAGCCAACGCATCGCTGCGGATCGTCAGCAGCAGCAAAGTGCTGAAACCAACCGTGATTTTGATGAAGAATTACTAAGTATCTTCCTGGAAGAAGCGGATGAATTGCTGGCAGGCATTGATGAAGATCTAAATACCTGGAGCAAAAAACAGGACGATACAACCTCGCTGAATAATCTGATGCGTCATTTGCATACCTTAAAAGGTGGTGCAAACATGATCGCAGCATCGCATATCGGTTTGATTGCGCATGAACTAGAAAGTATTTATGAGCGGGTGATCCGTCAGCAAATTGCCGTGACACCTGCTTTAATCCAGATTATCCGTCTGGTACAGGACAACATTTCCGATCGTATTCAATCTATTCGGGAAGACGGTATTGATTATCCTGCACCAGAAGCGATTGCGATTCTGCAAAATATTCAGGCATTGGTTTCTGGACAAGCTGTTGCTGCTGTGGAGAGCGCGAACACTGGAGTTAAAGTTACAGAGGTCGAAGCGACATCAATTTCTGAGCCGCAACTTGAAGAATCCACAGCGACTCAACAGCCAGCGACTGATCTGGCTGAAGCTGAAGAATTACTGGAAATCTTGAAATCTTCTGAGGCTACTGAAGACACACCAGTAGCACGTTCTGAAGAAGACGAACTGAAATCGATTGTTGAAGAATCTTTCCTGGAAGAATCCGAAGAGATTCTGGCGAATGCCGAGAAGCTCCTCAATCAATGGTTTGATCAGCGTAGTGACCGTAGTTTATTGCTGCAATTACAGCGTGCTGCCCACAGTATCAAGGGTGGCGCACGTATGATTGATGTTGAAGAAGTGGCCAGTATTGCCTATGAGCTGGAAACAACATTCGAACAGTTTGCGGTCTATCAATTTAACTCGAATGCCTATGATGGCTTATTGCAGAAAACGCTGGTCTGGTTAAGACAGGCGATTTTCCAGCGTGACTATAACGGTTTTGAGCAGCTGCACAGCAGTCTGAAAAAGATTGCTTATGTGGACGTTACTGCGAAATTGCCTGAGCGTCTGGCGAAAACAGATAATCTGGTAGTCAGCACCGACTTCGGCTTTGTTGAAGGTGATGGTACTGAACCGCCACAGATGATGGGTGAATGGGCGAATAGCGGTACCAGCGATAGTAATAACGAGATGATCCGTATCTCTGCTGATCTGGTCGAGAAGATGATTGACCTGTCCGGTGAGAACTCGATTAACCGTTCGCGTATCGAGATGGACTTGGGTCAGCTAGGCAATACCCTGAACGAGATGGAATTGGCGATCAAACGTCTTGCCGATCAGTTACGTCGAATGGAAGGCGAGCTGGAATCACAGATTATTGCCAAACACGGTTCAGAGAACTCGCGCTATGCTGACTTTGACCCGCTGGAAATGGACCAGTATTCGTCGCTCAACCAGCTGTCTAAATCACTGGCAGAATCTGCATCAGATTTGGTCGACTTCAAGAGTACACTGGCCGACAAGATTCGCGAAACTGAAGGTCTGTTATTGCAACAATCCCGTATTCAGGCCGAGATTCAGGAAAGCCTGATGCGTACCCGTCTGGTTCCATTTGATCGGATGTTGCCGCGTTTACAGCGTATCGTGCGTCAAACCTCGACCACCTTGAACCGTCCTGCAGAACTGATCGTACAGAATACCGAAGGTGAACTGGATCGTAACATTCTCGAGCGTCTGGTCACCCCATTTGAGCATATGCTGCGTAACGCGATTGACCATGGTCTGGAAGATACTGCAGATCGTATCGCACTGAACAAGCCGGAAGTCGGTTCTATTGTCTTGAACATCAGCCGTCAGGGAACCGATGTAATCGTGTCCTTTAGTGATGATGGTAAGGGGATCGATGCGGAGAAGATTCGTGAAAAAGCGCTGAGTCTGGATCTAATCAAAGCGGATCAAGTCATTGATCAGGAAGAAATCCTGCAATTTATCTTCCATCCTGGTTTCAGTACCGCGAAAGCAGTGACCCAGATTTCTGGTCGTGGTGTCGGTCTGGATGTGGTACAAAGCGAGATCAAATCACTGGGCGGCCATGTGTCAGTGAGCTCGGAACTGGGCAAGGGTACGGTCTTTACGATTCGCGTACCGACGACCGTAGCGGTCAGCGATGCCTTGATGGTGAAAGTGGGCGATCAGCAATATGCGATTTCTCTGGCGCAGATTGACCGAATTGTGCGTATTGCACCGACCACATTGGAAAGCTATTTCAACAGTAAAGATGACTATTTCAAGATCGATGGCGCAAACTATAAGCTGCGTTATCTGTCTGAGTTTGTTGGCAACCAGCCGATTCCACGTCTGAATAATGTTGGTCATTCATTGCCGGTGCTGTTGATTAAAGGTAATAGTGGTCAAACCATTGCCTTGCTGGTCGATCAGCTGGTCGGTTCACGAGCGCAGATTGTAGTAAAACCGATTGGACAGCAGTTTGCCAACGTCGGGGTAGTGGCCGGTGCCACGATTCTGGGTGATGGTCAGGTCTGTCTGATTCTCGATGGACAGAATGTTGCCCGCCAGATTCAGGCGACACAGCGTGTCAAACAGCTGAATGATCAGCGTGATGGTTCGCGTAATTCAAATGCACGTCGTCTGGTGATGATTGTCGATGACTCGGTGACTGTACGTAAAGTGACGTCGCGTCTGCTTGAACGTCAAGGCTATGATATTGTCACTGCCAAAGATGGCGTAGATGCGATCGAGCAGCTTGAAAACGTCAGACCGGATCTGATGTTGCTGGATATCGAAATGCCGCGCATGGACGGTTTCGAAGTGACCAATCTGGTTCGTCACCATGATATTCACCGTGACTTGCCGATTATCATGATTACCTCACGTACCGGTGAGAAGCATCGTGAACGTGCATTCAGCTTAGGCGTAACGCACTATATGGGTAAACCGTTCCAGGAAGCGGAACTGTTGGCCAATATCCAGCAACTGATTGCTGAAAAACAGAGGTAATATATGAGTCAGACCAATTCAAGCAATAAAATGGCTGATCAGATTAGCCAGCAGGAACTTCAGCATCTGATTACGGTATCGACCGGATTTATTGATGCCTATATTATTGATTGTCATGGCAAAGATCCGATGTTATTGCCACAAAACATTGTCCTGTCAGCACTGGATAGTAATACCCAGGTTAAGATAGTGGAGTGGCATGAAGCCCAATTGCCGGTCTATGCAGTGAATGATCCTTCACGTCAAAATGGGGTGGCATTGGTGATTGAGGGTGATGAAATCACTCAGCGCTTTGCCTTGATGTGCAATGAAATGCCGAAAACCATCCGGATCCGTATTTCTGAAGTGGTCGATGTCGATCAGCCGGTGAATGATCCTGCCATCTTTCAATATGTGCGCATGAACGAACAGCTGTTCCATATTCCGAATATGACGAATATTCAGGCTGCAATCGGGCTGTAATTCAAACTATAAAATATAAAAAAGGAACTTCATGGAGTTCCTTTTTTATTACGTCATCTATTTATTTAATTCCCAAGTAAGTTGACCAAGATCTGCTCATAAATTTCAGCCAGTGGCTCTAGGTCTGCAATATCGACATGTTCATTGATCTGATGAATCGTGGCATTCAATACACCAAGTTCCAGTACCTGTGCGCCGGTAGGGGCAATAAAGCGGCCATCTGAGGTACCGCCCGAAGTCGATAGTTCAGTTTCAGTCCCCGTCACATTCAGAATGGCGGTTTTAGCTGCATTTACTAGTTCACCAACTGGCGTCAGGAAAGGCAGGCCAGATAAAGTCCAAGAAATGTCATAGTCCACACCATGACGATCCAGAATTTCTAAAGTACGTACTTTGAGTTCTTCGGCGGTCACTTCAGTTGAATAACGCCAGTTGCACAATAGGTTCATGGTGCCGGGAACAACATTGGTTGCGCCTGTACCCGAATTGATATTAGAAATCTGGAAGGTCGTCGCCGGGAAATATTCGTTGCCATGATCCCAGACTGTGTCGCACAGTTCAGCAATGGCTTTAGAAGCGGTATGAATCGGATTCACGGCCAGATGCGGATAAGCCACATGACCCTGTTTGCCTTTGACTGTAAGGTTGGCATTTAATGAACCACGACGGCCATTTTTGACTATATCGCCCAGTTTATTAGTACTTGACGGTTCACCGACCAGACACCAGGTAATTTTCTCATTACGCGCTTCCAGTGTTTCAATCACTTTCACCGTGCCGTTAATCGATGGACCTTCTTCATCTGAAGTAATCAGGTAGGCAATCGAACCTTTGTGATTCGGATATTTTTCAACAAAACGTTCTGTTGCAACTACCATGGCTGCCAAAGCCGTCTTCATGTCGGCACTGCCACGACCATAAAGTTTGCCTTCACGGATTTCTGGTAAAAAAGGATCTGAGTTCCAGGCATCCAGATTCCCTGTTGGCACGACATCGGTATGGCCAGCGAAACAGAAGACCGGACCTTCTGTGCCTTTGCGTGCCCAGATATTATCTACATCTTCAAAGCGCATGGATTCAATATTGAAACCAATCTTCTTTAAGCGTTCAGCCATGATGTTCTGGCAGTCATGATCAATCGGTGTGACAGAAGGCTGACGTAATAGTTGCAGGCTTAAATCGAGGGTAGCGGAAGAGCTCATACGGTATTCAACAGTCGATAATTTTTTCGGCTCTATAATAGGCGAATATAGGCTTGAATGTGAACGACTGATATAAAAAAACCCTATCTGGGATAGGGTTCTGTGAGCGTTTAGGAAAAAACTAGTTTTGACGGATTTCGTCAGAGGTTTTTTCAGCAGTATTGGTTACCGCATCGCCAGCTTTAGACACATCTTTGCCCATGCCTTTTACGGTGTTACAGCCAGTCAATACAAAAGCCATCATTAATGAAGCAGCAAGAATTTTTTTCATCATCATCTCCGTATAATCAATAATAAAATTATTATGATGTGGGACTTAGAGTAGAAAATATACGCTCTAAAAAATATGTGGTTTTCATAGTGCTTCGGTTAATAAATGTAATGCTTTATAGGGGCTTATGCGATGGATGCTGGATCAGCACCGGATTGCGATACATATAAAAGTCATTGCTATCGACCTTTTTATAGAGGCCATCCGTCCACCAGATCGCAGCTGAACTGCTCGGCCGGGCTTGCGGATAAATCCATTCATGTCGTTTCAGACGATAAAAACCGTGCTGTGCAGCAGGAATATACTGTCCCCATAAACCCAGACGCCGTTCTATATTAATCCATGAGGGAATTGGCTGATCGGCATGATGTGTAGGCAAATACAGCTGTCCCTTCAGGACGCAATACCGTTTTTGAATGGGATGCTGCAAAGCCTCATCAAACTGGAATTGTTTTTGTGTGAAATGTTTCATTTTTCTGATTAAAGTATCGGTGCGGTTCAGGCCATACCAATGCGGCAGACTAAAATCGGCTTCGGCCAGATAATATTTCAGTGCTACTTCCCAATGTTCAATCTGTTCTGTAGCAGTATTCAATAGCAGAAAATCCAGCTCACCCAAGGTTTTGGCGCCTTCAATTTTTTGCAGACTATGGCCAAGCAGCCGATAGGGATGGTAAGCATCATCAAGCAACCAGAACCAGACCAGCATTTCAAAACGCAGCCCTAAACGCGTGCTTTTCAGTTGCTGCACAAATTCAATTAATTCTTCTGGGTGCTGATCAAGAAACTCCAAGCGTGGATGATAATGGTCAAGATGTTGCTGCCAGGTCTGGCTGTCATGCAACTCAAAGCGATGTATGAGCTCAAGTTTATCTGGAATATGGGACAGGATATTCGGACTGCCAACAGCAAATGCCAGTTGCCGCACCAGAGGATGTTGATAACGTTGCCATGCTTCTACAAGATTTTGGTTTAAACTGGAAAAGGGCATAGTACAACCTGTGAAAAGTGCAGAAATACAACGGACAGTATCGGAAAACGCTTTATACTACCTGAATTCTGCGGCTAGGGTTGATGTATGAAAGTGTTGTTTTGGCGAAGTCTGGTGGTGCTGTTTGTGATCCTGGGCTTTATCGGTGCAATCCTGCCGGGTATGCCAACAACGGTCTTTTTGATTCTGGCGGCCTGGGCGGCATCCAAAGGCTGGCCGCAAATGGATGACTGGTTATTGAATCATCCCAAATATGGTCCGACCTTAAGAGATTGGCGTGCCCACGGTACTGTACCGCGTAAGGCCAAATGGCTGGCCAGTATCATGATGCTGATCAGCGGGATCATCATGCTGTTTACTACTGCACCCTTGGCCGTAAAAGCCTTTACCAATATTACGATGCTGATCGTCGCGATCTGGTTATGGCGACGCCCTGAACCGAATCAGATCCTTATTCAGCAAAATACAGTTGACCCAGAAAAGACAGATCTACCAACAGCGCCATCTGAAGATAATCAGTTAAACCCTATAAAGCCAAATAAAATAGAGTCTGAGAATAACAAGTCATGAATACCTTGCATCTGGATCAAGCCGATATCCTGATTGATCTTGCCCAACAAAAACTGTATCTGCCCCGTCTAAACAAGCAATATCTGATTTCCAGTGGCAAAAATGGCATTGGTGAAACTGAAAATAGTGGCAAGACTCCTCGTGGCTGGCACAAGATTGCTGAAAAGTTTGGTCAGAATGCTCCCTTAAATAGTGTATTTGTCGCACGTCAGGCGACGGGTGAAATTTATAATCCCCAATTGGCGGCAGAATTCCCGCAGCGGGACTGGATCCTGACGCGCATTTTATGGCTGAGTGGCCTTGAAGCGGGTTTTAATCAAGGCGAGGGCTGCGATACCTATCAGCGTTATATCTATATTCATGGCACCCCAGAAACCGAAAAGATGGGAGAGCCGCTGTCGCACGGCTGTATCCGTATGCGTAATCCGGAGGTCGCTGAATTATTTGACCTGATCAGTGAAGATGCACTGGTCTATATTTCAGAACAGGCATTAGATCTGGGCAGGCTGAATGTTTCGAAAAGCGAATAAAAGTTAGATTTTAAGATTATGTGAAAATGGTTTTGTTTTTATGGACTGAATCTGCTTGGTGGAGACAGCAGAAAAGATTGATTAATCTGATCCAGATGGTATTTTTATCGCATGGAATGGGTTAAATGATTATTTGAAGTTTAGATTTACTGGAATTTTCTGAATAAAAATAAATGACAGTTGAAAGATTACATGAACACAACGTCGAGTATTTTAAAGCTTTGTATAATCCTTAATCAGAATTGGAATATGTCGTGTGGTTAGACTGAAACTTCGCAGGGTAAAACACAAAATTTCGCTTCAATTTTCATTTTGAAAATTAAAAAATTTCGGTAGAGACTTAAAAAATAAACAAAAAGTGTTGTTTTTTTTAACAAACAACCTATTTTTTAATCACTCACACCTAAAAAGTGGAAAACATTCCGAAAAGCGTTTGACAGGCTGTGCAGATTCTCTATAATGCACCCATCAAACGATGATAGACGTTTAGAAAGGGCGCTTAGCTCAGTTGGTAGAGCGTCTGCCTTACAAGCAGAATGTCGGCGGTTCGATCCCGTCAGCGCCCACCAAGCTCTTTCATGTTGAGGCCTTATAGTTGCAGCGGTAGTTCAGTTGGTTAGAATACCGGCCTGTCACGCCGGGGGTCGCGGGTTCGAGCCCCGTCCGCTGCGCCACTTTAAGATCTTGATTTTCGTTTGCCACAATAGCGACATTGTGTAAATGCAGCGGTAGTTCAGTTGGTTAGAATATCGGCCTGTCACGCCGAGGGTCGCGGGTTCGAGCCCCGTCCGCTGCGCCATTTATACGATAGACCTTTTGAGGGCGCTTAGCTCAGTTGGTAGAGCGTCTGCCTTACAAGCAGAATGTCGGCGGTTCGATCCCGTCAGCGCCCACCAGATTCTTTTGCGATGCAGCGGTAGTTCAGTTGGTTAGAATACCGGCCTGTCACGCCGGGGGTCGCGGGTTCGAGCCCCGTCCGCTGCGCCATTTCAAAAGAAATTAAATTGAGGTCCCTGAGCCTGAATTTAATAAACTAAAGATTGACACTCTTTATCAGGGCGCTTAGCTCAGTTGGTAGAGCGTCTGCCTTACAAGCAGAATGTCGGCGGTTCGATCCCGTCAGCGCCCACCAGATTCTTACGATGCAGCGGTAGTTCAGTTGGTTAGAATACCGGCCTGTCACGCCGGGGGTCGCGGGTTCGAGCCCCGTCCGCTGCGCCATCTTAAGATGAAAAGCTTGGATTCCTGAGATCTGAGTTTTCAAGATACCAAGACTACATTCCTTGTTGGTCTTGCGTCATTTAAAACAACGTTGTTGTTTTCTCAGGGCGCTTAGCTCAGTTGGTAGAGCGTCTGCCTTACAAGCAGAATGTCGGCGGTTCGATCCCGTCAGCGCCCACCATATCTTCTTGCTTCAACTCTATTTATTCCTTAGAATCTGATTGTATTATAATAATATTAAGATTTCACGACCATGAGAAATCCCTATCAGCGCAAAGCCGCGACCAAATCCCAAAAAACTGCTTTCGATCCTCAACAGCTTTATAAGCAATATATTGAAGCCATTGTTGCTAATGCTGGCATTTTTGCACTCTATCAGGATGGGTGGGCCTTATGTGCCACGCCGACCGGACAACGCGCATTTGCCTGTTGGCAAAGTAAAGGTCTGGCTCGACTGTTGATTAAAGACAATTGGGAAAATTACGAGATTCAGGAAATTGGTCTCAAGGATTTTGTAGAGAAAGTCATTCCCTTTTTACGTCAGGAAAGTACCATTGTTTCGCTTGACCTGACCCCGGAAGGGCAGAATATTCTGGTGGCACCGGAAAAATTATTACTTGATATTAAAAATTATCTGTATCAGATCTATGTACAAAAGCCGGAACTGTTTAAAAATCCGGATATGCCTTTGCCTAGGCAGATCCGTTTAAATTAAATTTATTGTTTTTAAAACAGCTTGTTTATTGGAACAATGAATATTCATTCAGTAGCCAGCCACTTATCAAAGCAAAATATTCGCGTAACCAGGAATTATAGCGAACATTCTGGGGTGTGCTGGCACTCAGGCTGATGACTTGTTGATAACCCTGATGTCTGGCAATGGCACGGGCACGAGGGCTATGAAAATCGCTAGTGACAATCGCAATGGGCTCATTTCGATCAATATGTTGCTGTTTTAGGATTGCCTGAGAATATTGCAGGTTCTGTTGGGTACTTCTGCTTTGATCTTCTAAGCTAATGGGGTTTTTGAGCTGCGGATAGTTCGTGTAGATATAACTTTGCATGACTTCAGCTTCGCTCTGTCTCTCCCGGAAATTTCGTCCACCGGTCATAATGATTAAAGTATTTGGATATCGTTCTGCATATTTTGCTGCGGTATCCAGACGATTTTTTAAGATGGGTGAGGGCTGACCCTGATTAATGCCACTGCCTAATACTAAAATCGCTGCAGCAGGTCGTGCCGGAATATTCGGGTTGATTGACATCTGGATATAAACAAAGAAAGCCGCGACACTGATGATCCAGAATAAAAATCCGCCCCAGAGACTGTTCCAGAACAAGGTTCTGAATCGGGAATTCTGTTTCCAGCGCTGAATAGATGAAAAAAATAAGGCGTACAGGATGAGTGCCACCCCAATGAAGATCGACAGGGCAATAGCAAAATGCCTCTGACCTTGGCTCAGTAACCAGACGCTATTGAGACATAGAATCAAGCCAGAGATCAGGCTAAGACTTCGTTTAAGTTGATTGAGCATCCAGGGTTCCTTTTTTCTTATTCATATTCTTATTATTGCTTTTGCATCTTCAATAAAAACCGGGCCATTGAGCCCGGTTTTTAGCATATCAGGTTATCTTAATATACATCACGGCGATAACGTCCATCCAGACGTAATTGATCTAACATCGTTTCACCGAGAATCTCAATCAGGGCCTGATCCACATCGCTGGCCATGCCATTGATGCTACCACAGACATAAATCACTGCACCTTGAGCAATCCAAGCTTTTAGTTCTTCAGCCTGTTCACGCAGTTTATGGTGTACATAAACTTTTTCCTGCTGGTCGCGCGAGAATGCAAGATCGAGACGTTTCAGGGTTCCCATTTGCAGCCAGGCCTGAATGGTTTCTTCAAAGAAGAAGTCGTGTTCACGCTGACGTTCACCGAAGATCAGCCAGTTCTGGCTATAGTCCTGACGGTTACGCGCACTGAGCAGACTTAATAGTCCGGCAATGCCGGTACCATTACCAATACAGATAATCGGGCGGTTGTCATCAATCAGGTGGAAAGATTCATTGCTGCGAATACGCAGTGCAATGGGCGCATTGAGAGCCGCATGCTGGGTCAGCCAGCCTGAACCCAATCCCAGATTACCACTAGCATCGGTTTGCTGACGTACCACCAGACGTAAAACCTGCTGGCTTGGAATACTGGCAATGGAGTATTCACGTGTTGCCAAAACCGGTAATTGCGTGAGGAGCTGGTCCAGAGAATCAAAAGGTTCAGCCTGAGTCAGATCACGATCCCAGAGTGCCTGTTCAATATTCTGTTGCATAGAAGGTACTTGTGTACCCGCTGCTATCTGGTGCTTTTGCATAAATGCATGAATACGTTCTGGGCTATTTCCTGGCTGAATCTCGGCAATATCACCTGCTTGCCAGACGGCTTCATGCTCAGGGGTCAGTTCGATATTGAAGGCAGGCGCACCCAGACTACCCGGATTGAGGACTTCACGTTTACTCAAACTCCAGTGATCAAAGGTCTTATCGATACTCATCGCTTGTAGCTCAAGTCGAGTGACTTGTGCCAGTGCAGTATTCCATTGCTGGATATGCTCGTTATTGGCATTGTCGACTTCAATTGTATTGAATAGCTGCTGGGCACCATTCTGTTTTAACCACTGATCAATACGGTGACCAAAACTGCAATAGCTGTCTGGATATTCCTGAGAACCTAAGGCCAATACAGCATAACTTAAATGACTGAGATCAGCTTGAGCAGACAGGATTTTTTTCTCAAAAGAAGAAGCCAGATCCGGTGCTTCGCCCGTGCCATAGGTACTGGCAACAAATAATACCTGTTCAGTTTGCTGTAAATCGGCAAGCGTCAGCTGTTGTACCGGCTTGACGGTTACCGGTTGACGCGCTTCCTGCAGGGCAGTTGCTGTACGCCAAGCCAGCTGCTCAGAAACCCCTGTTTGTGACGCATACGCGATGAGCCACGGTTTGGAATTTTCATCTAGGTTTACTAAAGTCGCACCCTGACGTGCTGCCAGCGTTAAGCGTTTCTGTTTGCGACGTTTCAGATAGAGCATCCAGCCGGTCACAAAGAACAACGGCATCAACAAGGCTGCGACCATGGTAAAGAACTGGTAGATCGGGCCGAAGAAGCTACCACGATGCACCGGTAACATGCTGCTCATAATTTTTTCATTGAGCTTTTTATCTTCATACAGCTCAACTTCGGTAAATTTAGCTGTCTGATAATTATAAGTGGCACTGTTTCGTGCACGTTCATGCTGAGCGACTGGATCGACGAAGCTCAGTTGCATTTCACCATCAGATTTTTTCGGAAGGTTAAAGGTTACAGTAGAATACTTATCTGAAAATTCAGTGTTAAAGCCAATCCAGCTATGGTCCAATGCACGGACAGTGGCTTCAGGGCTGAGACCTTCGCGGCCTTCACCACGAGCACCGCGTTCGCCACCTTGGCGGCCTTCGCCTCGTGCTTCACCTTCGGCACGTAGACCTCGTTCACCGCTTGGACGTCCTTCACCACGGTTATTGCCGGCATTGGCCTGCATTTCCGGTTGCGGACGCTCTACACCCAGCACCTTAAACATGCCGTTGCGCCACCAGTCATAAGACCAGTACAGACCGGTACAGGCCAGAATCAGGTAGAAAATCACCACCCAGGTTCCCACAACAGCGTGCAGATCCCAGATAAAATTACGGCCTTTCAGTTGAGGTTTTACAAAGAACCATTGCTTGATCGAATGACGTTTCGGCCAGCGCAGGTACAGACCTGACAAGACAAAAAAGATCAGCATCAGGGTACAGGCACCGGTAATCTGCTTACCCACCGGACCAACCGTCAAATTACGATGCAGTTGCTGAACAAACTGGAAAAATTCCCGACCCTTAATCTCTGGCAAGACTTCCGCAGTATACGGGTTGATCATGATGTTCTGACCACGCCGTGCGCCTTCTTTGGCAACATTCACAGTACTCGAAGCACTCGGATCTTGTGCCACGGTAATACTGTTGATCTTCATGTCAGGCGCAGTACGGTTAAAGTGCTGATACAGCTCGGCAGGCGTGAGTTTGTCACGTTGCTGAACCTGAACCGTATAACTGTCGCTATTCATCCATTTTAATATTTGTTGTTCATAGGAATAGATTGCGCCAGTGACCCCCATTATCGAGAGGATTAAACCTGCTGTAATCCCCAGAAACCAGTGGATTTGGAAAAATGTCTTTTTAAACATGGTCGTCAGATTAAGGGTGAGATCTATAAAAGTGGCAAAATTATAACTGAAGTTTGAGCCCGAATTATAGGTGTTGAGGATAATATTTATTCTCATTATCATTTATTATTTTGAGATTAAAAAAACCTCCATGCCGGGGCAGGAGGTTTTTCACTGAAGAAAGAACAGTTTAGATTTGTTTTGCTGCGCCGACTTCTGCTTCCAGATGCTTGCGAATCGTAGCGAAAGAGAAGTTTTTGCTGTCCAGACGTTTCGGCAGGATATAGGCGCCTTGCTGGCCTTTTACTTTGAAATTGACCAACATGAATTCTGGTGTGTTGTACCATTCATAGATGTCTTTCCAGCTAATCGCGCCAACACCTTCCTGCATGCCCATTTTCTGGCGCATCACGATACCATGCGGTTGCACGCCCAGGCGAACACCTTTGATTTCCTGTACCGGAAATTCATTCATCTTGCGTTTAACATACCATTCCAGACCAAAGGTACGGATCAGGTAATACAACACCACACAGACAATGGCCACCCAGCAGAACACGGTAGAATAGTTCTTCAGGAGCAGAATGCCCAGAATAGAAAGTGCAACAACAGCACCCATGATCAGCCATGCTTTCATGCCAATTTTATTGGTACTACGCCAGATCACCAGCTGAGCATGACGCTGCTCGGCTTCTGAAATTTCATAGTTCACAGGCTGTAGGGTATAAGCGTATAAATTTTTCGCGGTCATAGTGAAATTAGCAGATTTTAAACTGTAAAAAGTTTAGCACTAATTGTACCAATTCAGTGAGTATATTGTTCCAAAATCAGCCAAATTATAATGAACCTAATTCAGTTGCCTGTTCATCACGCTCATGACTCAAACTTTGTTTCAGTTGGCTCAACTGCTTTAAAATGCTGAACATTAAAGACAGTTGCTGCAAAATGATCAGGGATTTCTGATCTTGCTCCTGATCTTGAGCCAGGCGCTGGCGAATATGGGCAATCATATTTTGCGCACTTAAATCGGGCATTTCATCTCTTAGCAATGCACCACGAATGTTCTCAAGTGCTTTGTCTAGTAAATTCAGAATGTCCTGATCTTCAATTTTTTCCCGGTGTGCGCCCAGTGCGGCAATATAACTGATAAAAGTATGATTCAGACACAGGAACTCAAAGGCTAGTGATTTTTGTACCGGATCAATATCCGGTTCAGTGGCCAGTGTGGAAATCAGTGAGGCTACCTCGGCATCGGTATTATGAGCAGCACGGCGCACAATCCGATATTTCAGGCCGTTATTACGTCCTGACTTATACTGCTCGATCACTTCGCTCAAATAATCCGCTTCTGCTTGCAAGCTGCGTTTGATACTTCGAGGCAAACGCCGGAACTTCCAGTCTGGAAAAATAAAGCTGACGCCGAACCAGGCAATGGCACAGCCAATCAAGGTGTCGATCATACGCGGGATGGCCGCGGCATAGCCCATACCATCCAGATTGAAGTTGATCAGCGCTAAAATCGTAATAAAGGCTGTGGCCTGTGCATACTGTTTACTGCGTAATTCAAAGAACAGAATCCCGCTCAATACCAGAAGTAATAATTGTCCTTCGATGGATGGCACAAAATATAAAATGGCATAACCGAGAATAATCCCGACCAACGTACCGACAATACGCAGACGTAAACGGCGTTTGGTGGCGTTAAAGTTGGGCTGGCTGACAAAGAGTGCAGTCAATAAAATCCAGTAACCATATTCAATATTGCTGACCTGTACGAAGATATAGCTGATCAGCAGTACAATCGACAGGCGAATGGCATGCCGGAATAGCACCGATTCTGGGGTCAGATGCTGCTTAATTCGAATCTTGATATCATCCCAGCCTTTCAGGTCATCATCTCTGAGCTGGTTTTCGATATGTTTGAAACGCTCGGACTTGATATTTTGCTCGGTTTCCAGGTTGCGTAACTGGGCATCAATCGATTTCAGGTTTTGAAACAGCGCAAACAGGGCACTGATCCAGACCTGATCATACTGCTGCTCCTGACGTAGCTTATCCAGAGACTGTCTCAGGTTGTCAAAGGCATGCTTAAAGCGCTGGTTATGCACATAGGGTTTGCGCATTAGCAAACTTTCACTCAGGTCCACACAGGCTTTGCCCTGAATTGACATAATGCGCTGGAAGCGGAACAGGATATCGCTATGCTGGAAAATCTTGGCCAGTTTCTGATAATCAATATGCGCTGAATCGGCACGTTCATGAATATCCTGCGCGACAAAATAATATTGCAGGCTGCGACGGGTGTCTTTTTGCCCACGGTCGCCTTTCAGGCGGGTCAGGAGAGCCGTTTTCATTTCATTAAAAATCGCAATCAGTTTGCCGTTTTCAAGCGAGAGTTCAATCATGCTCTGCTGATAGCTTTTCGGCGTCATGTCCACATCAAACAGATTGGACTTAGCATATAAAAAGTTACCGAGCGCAGAATAGGAAATGGCAAGCTTGTCTTGCGCCAACCGGGCAGGGAAAATCAGGAAACTGATGGTCGACAGCAGACCGTACCACATCGCGCCGATGACCAATAAACCAGCCTGTTTATACCATTCATCAAACAGCTCCACCCCGAGCATGGAATAAACGGAAATCACCAGACAGCCGTAGGAAATCGTGGCATAGCGTCGCCCTAGTGAACCCAGCAAAATCAGGGCAATACAGGACACAATTAAGGCCAAGGCAAACAGCAAGGGATAAGGAAAAAGCAGATATACGCCTACTGCCGTAATAAAGAAGCCAATGTAGGTGTAGAGCAGATTTAAAATCCGCACCGAAAAGCGGTCATCAATATCGCTTAAACCGGCTGCGACCACCCCTAAAGTCAATGGGATCGTCATCAATTGTTGTCCCATAAAATAGGGAACAAAGGCGGTACCTGCAAATGCCGTCATCATGCGCAGGTTATACATCAAGGTCGTATTATAGGTGGTTTGCTTGAGACGAGTGAGCCAAGATTTCAAAGGTCGTCCTTTATACTGCAGTCTTAGAGCTGAATCTGAATAGGCTAATGAAAATAGTATATTTATAAATCTTCATTTCAGGCTAAATCATACTATGCACTGTGTTAATTTGTCTGCATATTAGCGCTTTAAATCTTCATGCTTATGACATCGAATAAAATAGTACAACAACCTTATGCCATGTCCTGGATAGTTTTGCTGGCGACCCTAAGTGCACTCGGGCCTTTATCCATCGATATGTATCTTTCGGCCTTACCGGCCATGGCAGCAGATTTTGGTGTCAGTACCCAAATGGTTTCCAATAGCTTGCCGGCTTATTTCTTTGGTCTGGCGATCGGGCAACTGATTTATGGTCCGATCAGTGACCGGATTGGGCGTAAACCACCACTGTATTTTGGGCTTTGTTTATACATTGTGGCAAGTTTACTATGTGTCTTTGCGCAGGATGAATGGAGTCTGATCGCTGCACGGATTCTGCAAGCCTTAGGTGGCTGTGTCGGGGTGGTCATGGCACGTGCTGCAATTCGTGATCGCCTGGATATGCATTCAGCAGCTCAGGCCTTTGCCAGCATGATGATTGTGACTGCGATTGCACCAATCATCGCTCCAAGCCTGGGGGCCTGGGTATTGATGTTTTATGAATGGAACGTGATCTTCTTGGTGTTGATGGGCTGCGGTCTGTTGAGTCTGGCCTGTTTACACTTTCTTTTTAAAGAAACCCTGGAGCTAGAACGCCGTCTCAAGCTGAACTTTCAACAGGTTATAAGTTTGTACCGGTGCATTTTTCAGGATCCAAGCTTTCGACGTCCGCTCTATGCCGGCTGTTTTTCCGGTGCGGTGATGTTCTGTTATATCAGCGCTTCTTCGGCCATTCTGATGGATCGTTATCAACTGACCGAGCAGCAGTTTGCGTATGCCTTTGGTGCCAATGCCTTCGGGATCATGCTGTTTTCGACCTTGAATAAACGTCTGGCTGGGCGTTTCTCGATATTGCAGCGTCTGAAAATTGGCACCTGTCTGCAGTTTGCCGGTGTATTAGGGTTAATCTTGCTCGGCTGTCTGGATGTCGATGCTGTGCTCTGGGTGTTGTTAGGCATGTTTATTGTGGTGGCAGCCCTTGGGTTTACTGGTCCGAATACCATGGCTTTAGCAATGGCTAAACAGGGCGAGCGGGCAGGAACTGCAAGTGCCATTATGGGCAGTATGCAATTTGTCTGTGGTTTATTGGGCGGTGTATTACTGAATTTTCTGATCTGGCATGCTTTACTGAATATGGCATTGATCATGCTGGTTTTTGTCGGTATTTCTGCTTGGGCGATTTTTAAAATCAACATGCCCAGCCTAAAAAATGCATAGATGCTGGCTGCCTCTCAGATAATAAAAATACTGGTCTGGACAGAGGGCTAAGCAAGTTGGCTTAGCCCTGCTTGCATCACTCATCGATAAACACGGCAAATTCTTCTACGGGAACGCGCGGGGTAATAAAGCTGTTAATAATTTGCTCTGGGTCGGCATAACCCAGTGCCATACCGCAGACCAGCTCTTCATCATCGGGTGCGCCGACCAGATCAAGCACGATCGGGTGAAAGTGATTCCAGGCTGCCTGCGGGCAAGTGTCCAGACCGCGGGCTTTTGCTGCCAGCATAACATTCTGGATCATCATGGAAACATCCATTTTGGACCCAATCGCCAAAGACCGATGTACAGTAAAAAATAAGCCGACAGGGGCATCAAATAATTCAAAATTACGCAGCTGCTGACGCGCCATTTTTTCCTTTTCGCCTTTTTGAATATTCAGCAAGCCATATAAACCCCAGCCATTTTCACGACGACGTTCAATAAATGGCGAGATCCATTGTTCAGGATAGTAGGCGAAAGTTTCCTGATACTGCTGTGACAATGCAGGATTTGCATAGATTTGCATTTGTGCCTGACAGACACGTTGCACGAGTTCATCACGCTTTTTACCTGTTACCACATACACCTTCCAGGGTTGGGTATTGGTTCCTGAAGGTGCGCGGCTGGCCACCGCCAGAATCTCTTTTAAGGTGTCTGTACTAACGGGGGTATTTAAAAAAGCACGCACTGAATGGCGAGAAGTGATGGTGTGATCTACAGCATGAACAAGATTTTGATCCATTATGGGGTCCAGTCGAATATCCTTATTGAGTTTGCAATGACTATAAACTAAACAAACAGAACGGGGGATAGGAAAATTTAATTCTTCGCCAGCTGAAAAAACAATTTATCAGCAAAATGACTTGAATAATGAAATTTCGCATGCTTTTAGCTGAGCATAAATCGCCTCAGTGATAGCAATGGATTTAGTCATAAAGTTGGTCTTTGATTTAAAAAATGGCTTAAAACCCAAGTGCTTGAACCATTCAACAATAACAATTTCACACAGAGAACTGGTTTATTTTGACTGAAAATCAAGATAATTTAATTTCAAGATCCCTGTTTCATTTTGTGTCGAGTAAAAGATTAATATTTTTTTTGAATTAAAATATAGATTAATCTTCATATAAAAATGAGAATTTATAATTATTTTTTATAGGTAAATTAACTATTGCTAATAAAAAGAAATAAAACCTGATACGAAGAAACAGCATAATGTACGACTTTTCATCTTAATTCATGCATTTCGTGATTAAGATCTGTTTTAAATAACGCGATTCCAGATGGCTTGAATGAAGTCTTTAGGTTGAAAGCACTCATCAAGCACTGAATGTTTTTTTTGAGCTTAAAACACAGTTTTTTTACCAGCATGCGCATCTGTTTGAAAATTGTCTGCAATTTTACAACAGACTGAGTATCGGAATAGAAAAGGTGTTGCTTTTATAAATCTCTCATTTGTTGAATATGATCGTGATGATGATATTCATAAGTTTGAAAGAGATGATAAATCGGTTTGTTTTTCTAAAGGTGATAGATCAAATCAGGATATTTCCAGATGAACATCTAATGAGCGAGCTAGAAATCTAGCGCACTCCATAACTTTTAGAAAAATAAAAAATTCAAAATCATCTTGGGCAAAAAATTATGGATTTTACTTTTAACGCATTTTATACCTTGATTGCCGCAGTCATTGTTTTGTTACTCGGCCGATTCCTGGTTAATAAAATCGATTTTTTAAAGCGCTACAATATTCCTGAGCCGGTTGCAGGCGGTTTGGTTGCTGCGATTATCTCATTACTGGTGCATTCACTGTGGGGATACAGCATCACCACCAGTTCAGAGCTACAAACCAGTTTTATGCTGATCTTCTTTGCCTCGATCGGTCTGAGTGCCAACTTTTCCAAGTTGCGTGAAGGCGGTGTCGGTCTGGTAATTTTCCTGTTTGCTATATCGATTTTTATTGTTTTGCAAAATACAGTCGGTATGAGTCTGGCAACACTGCTTGGTATTGACCCACTGATTGGCCTGATTGCAGGTTCAGTTACCTTAACCGGCGGTCATGGTACTGCGGGTGCATGGGGGGAGATTTTTGAAGTTGAACATGGCATTCAGGGTGCTTTGGCACTGGGTATGGCCAGTGCGACTTTCGGTCTGATCATCGGCGGGATCATTGGTGGACCTTTGGCCAAATTACTGATCAATCGTCATAACCTGGCTACTGCACGTACCGATCAGCAGATCGAAAAGCGTGACAATACACCAATGGATAGCACGACCAACGAATATGTACCGTTTGAATATCCGCATCAGGTGCGTTTAATTACCGCTGATAATGCAATCACGACCTTGGGCCTGTTCGCAGGCTGTTTGGCTTTTGCAGAGTTTATGACCGGTTTCAGTAAAGGTACTGCGTTTGAACTGCCAACATTTGTCTGGGCATTGGCGGGTGGTGTCATTCTGCGTAATGTACTGGAAGGTGTTTTCAAGGTTCAGATTTTCGATCGTGCGATTGATGTGTTCGGTAATGCTTCATTGTCGCTGTACTTGGCGATGGCATTGTTATCATTGAAATTATGGCAATTGGCTGACCTTGCAGGACCCCTGATGGTAATTCTGGGTGCGCAAACCATCACCATGGCTTTGTATGCAGCTTTCGTCACTTTCCGCCTCATGGGCAAAAACTATGATGCTGCAGTACTTGCAGCAGGTCATTGTGGTTTCGGTATGGGTGCAACGCCAACAGCGGTTGCCAATATGCAGGCGATTACCAATATGTATGGTGCATCGCATAAGGCCTTCCTGATTGTTCCATTATGTGGTGCGTTCTTTGTTGACTTAATCAATGCTACTGTTATTCAGATGATTTTGAAGTTTTTTGCATAATTTTTATGCCTGATACGATGAGTCATAGGCTCATAAGGATGTGACATGAATGATCAGTTAAATGAAACCTTACTCGGCTGGATTAATGCCCTGAATGGTCCTTTATGGGATTTTCTGGTGGTGTTTCTGGTCGCAGTCGGTATTTTCTACACGATCATGACCGGTGCAGTACAAATTCGTTTGTTCTGGCACAGCATGAAAGTCATGAAAAATAGCCGTGGCAAGGTTCAGGATACGCACGGCATTACTCCGTTTCAGGCTTTTGTCACCGGATTGGCAAGCCGGGTTGGTGTGGGCAATGTCGCAGGTGTTGCCATTGCGATTGCGATTGGTGGCCCCGGTGCCGTGTTCTGGATGTGGTTTACTGCCTTTTTGGGTATGAGTTCTGCTTTTGTTGAATCCTCTTTGGCACAGTTGTTTAAGGTGCGAGATAACAAAAACCAGCAATTCCGTGGTGGTCCAGCTTATTACATTACTCAAGGCCTGAAACAGAAATGGCTCGGGATTGTCTTTGCGATTGCATTGATCACGACTTATGGTTTTGTCTTCAATGCAGTTCAGGCCAATGCCATTACCGGAGCAACCTCTCATGCCTGGGGCTGGGATCAGGCGAACCTGATTCTGCCATTAGGCGGCCTGAATCTGGAAATTTCCTGGGTCGGATTGTTTCTGGTCTTGATGACTGCGGTGATCATTTTTGGCGGGATTAAACGGATTGCGAAAGTTGCGGAAAGCTTTGTGCCGTTTATGGCTGTGCTTTATCTGGCTGTGGCTTTGTATATTGCGGTCATCAATTACGATTTGCTCCCATCCATCTTCCAGCTCATTTTCAGTAAAGCCTTTGAATTTGAAGCCGCCGCTGGTGGATTCTTTGGCGCCATGGTATCTATGGCGATGATGATGGGCATCAAGCGTGGTCTGTTCTCTAACGAGGCAGGGATGGGTTCGGCACCGAATGCTGCTGCAGCTTCCGATGTCAAACATCCGGTCAACCAGGGTCTGGTACAGATGCTCGGAGTATTTGTAGATACCTTTGTGGTGTGTTCATGTACCGCGATTATTATTCTGGTTTCGGGTCTGTATGAAAATGCAGGATTTGAAGGCGTGACCTTGACCCAGATGGCGCTTGAAAGCCAGATTGGTGCTTGGGGTGATGACTTCCTGGCTTTGATTCTGTTCCTGTTTGCCTATTCTTCGATTATTGGTAACTATGCCTATGCCGAAGGAAACGTCCAGTTCATCAATAACAATAGCCGGGTGATGTTGATTTTCCGCTTATTTGTATTGGTCATGGTGTATTTCGGTTCTATCGCCAGTGTGCCATTGATCTGGAATATGGCAGATCTGTTCATGGGTGTCATGGCAAGCATCAACCTGATCGCAATCCTGTTGCTGATGCCATTCTTGCTGATGCTACTTCGCGACTATACTGGTCAGTTGAAGCGTGGTGTGAAAGAGCCTGAATTTAAACTGGATAACCATCCTAAATTTAAAGACAAGGTCAAATCAGATATCTGGTAAGACTTGAAGCAAAAAGCCCCGATCATTCGGGGCTTTTTTTGTGCCAAAGTTTTATTTAAAAGAAATTTAAATAACTTTGATAAAGCACAAAGCCTAAAATCAGGCTGAACCAGACCGGTAGTTTTGAGCGTAGCAGAGCAATCATCACCGCGACAAAGACCAGGTCGGAGCCATAACTAAAATAACGTTGTGAAAGATCCAGCAATAAATACAGTAACAGTCCCACTACCGCAGCATTGATGCCCATCACCGCCTGATGAATATGGCGCTGCTGCATCAACCATGACCAGTAAGGCAAGGTGGCAAAAATCAGAAAAAATGAAGGTAAAAATATTGTGCAGGTCGCTAGCACTGCATTCAGCCAGACATAAGGCGTCCAAGGCAGCAAGGCACCGATATAACTGGCAAAACTGAATAAAGGTCCCGGCATCAGTTGGGTAAAGGCATAGCCAAGATCAAAAGATTGCGCACTCACCAAACCGGTTGTGACAAAGTCCTGATGTAACAAAGGCAGAATCACATGACCGCCACCAAACACCAGCGAGCCAGTCTGATAGAAATTGGAAAAAAATTGCAGCTCCGATTCACCCCATAATTTGCCTGCTAAGGGCAGCAGCAAAAATGGCAAGATAAATGCTAGCAGCCAATAGGGTGCAGCGGCAGATCGAATATATGGCGAGCTGATTGCCGTTTTGTTAATTTCTTTGGGTTTCGAATCTGATTGGGAAAAATATCCAGCCAAGAGTCCACAGATTGCGCCCAGTATAATGACCAGAATCTGGTTAAAACTTACTGAAACGACTATCAGTAATGCGACAGAGAGGATTAAGACAGCGTATTGCCAAACCGTTTTACAGAAGCTTCTCAGCATTTGCCAGAATGCCCAGGCGATTACAGAAAATACAATTAACTGGATGGTATGAAAGCTGTTTGAGTTTAAAATATGAAAATAGCTTTGACCCAAGAGCGCCACCAAGGTCATCAGAATCATTGAGGGCAGGGTAAAACCCAACCATGCGATCACGGCACCAGTATAGCCCCGTTGCAGATAACCGATCGACAGTCCCACCTGACTGCTGCTCGGCCCGGGTAAAAGTTGCGCCAAAGCGACCAGTTGACTGTACTGGGTGTCATTCAACCATTGCAGTTGGGTCACAAATTTTCGGTGAAAAAACACCAGATGCGCCGCTGGACCACCAAATGAAATGCAGCCCAGTTGCAGGAAAATCAGGAAAATCCGATACAGTGAGATTGAAGACATACAGTTATGGGGAAAAATGAAGGTAAAGTAGCTGAACTGTATGACAGTTTTACGAAATTCTACAGACTATTTATGCATGTGTTTATACACTATGCTGCTTTAGATTAATGAGGACATTCTCTGCATGCAGAAATATGTGTTGAGTATGGTGATACTGGGTACATTTGGCCTAAGTGCTTGCCAAACGACCCCAATGACAGCGCAAGCGGCGACCGGTCATCTACAACCTGCTGCACAACGCGGAGAAGCTCAGGCACGTCCGAATCAAATTGATTTTCAAAAGATCAAGCAAACCCAGCAACGTCCGGTAGTTGCTTTAGTTCTGGGCAGTGGCGGTGCTCGTGGCTATGCGCATATTGGTGCGTTGGAAGTACTGGAACAGGCGGGTATTCAACCAGATTTTATTGTCGGAACCAGTGCGGGCAGCATTGTGGGATCCATTTATGCAAGTGGTAAACCGGCGATTGAACTGCGCAATATTGCCCTCAGCATGCGACCGAATGATGTCCGTGATATCAAACTAGCCAGAAAAGGCTTTTTTGACGGCAAGAAAGTTGAAGATTATGTCAATTTGCAGGTCGATCAAACCCCGCTTGAAGCCATGAAAATCCCAATGTTTGTGGTAGCAACCGCGCTGAAAGAAGGCAAGAAAGTCGTCTTTAACTATGGCAATACCGGACAGGCGGTACGTGCTTCAGTCTCGATTCCGAGTATGTTTATTCCGACCATCATTCAAGGTAAAGAATATGTAGATGGTGGTCTAGTCAGTCCGGTGCCGGTCGATGTGGCACGTGAGTTGGGAGCCGACATTGTGATTGCGGTAGATATTCTGGCACAACCCATTCACACGGAAACCAGCAATGTCTGGGGACTGTTTAACCAGAACATCAATATTATGCAGCAACATCTGGCGCATGAAGAATTAAAGCATGCAGATGTGGTGATTCAGCCGGATTTACGCGAAAAAGGCCATATCTTTGATGTCCGTGGCAGGGAACTCACTATGCAGGCTGGTGCCGAGGCGACCCAGTTAAAGTTGATGGAAATTTCACAAGCCTACCAAAAACATGATTATGCTCAAGGACATCGCATTCCACAGTTTGTGGTACATGAACATCAAGCTCAATAAATCTTTTTTTTGAAATTTCTGTTTATCCCTATATCGCATTATAGGGATATTCACTCAAAAGGATAACGGATCATCGGCTGTAACGCTTAACTGATTGTTATAAAAGATAAGATGATTGCCTATGTGTATCAGTCAGTCGGAATTATCGCAAAAGATAAAATTAATTTTAAATATAACAAATTGAATTATAAGTATATTGTTTTAAATAATAAGCCTTATTCGTCTTAAATTAAAATTTTAATATTATTATTCTTATACTTAAGTTGATCAAATATTCAAAAGCATCGATGTTCATGCCAGAATGCAGTTTGAAAAGATCACTACACAGATGTAGACATCATGATGCATATTAAAATTGGACAGCAGGTCAAACTGGCACAATTCGAACACTATATTTTTACAGTGACCGCGACCCATCAGGATGGTTCTTTTACCGTTGAAACGACCTTGGATGGTCAACAAATTTTAAGTTATCAGAACGTGGCGCAGGAAATGCTCAGGCCAGTGATGCTTTAAATCACGCAGAGCCTTTTTATTTTCCTGAATTATTTTTGTTCAGCGCTTAAAACAGTGAAAAATTCTCAGTTGCTGTGTGATCAACCCCAGATAAATAAGTGTTGATTTATTGGCACTTAACTTTCTAACTGAGATTTTAAGCAATTAAATATATTTTTTTCTGTATGAATACATTTTCTATATCAATAATTGTGATGCTTCATTTGCCGAATTGAACATTTTATTCATGTTAAAAACGCTATAATAATAAACGATAACCTTGTCATTCAAAGAGTTCAAAGAAAACGATGGCCCCTTTAGATCAAATTGCAGCAGTGTCGGATGACCAGTCAGAGTTAACGATGTCAGTTCTCATGACGCCAGATATGGCAAATTTTTCAGGAAATGTTCATGGTGGAACCATTCTGAAATTATTGGATCAGGTGGCGTATGCGTGTGCAAGTCGCTATTCGGGTAGTTATGTCGTGACCTTATCTGTAGACAAGGTGAATTTTAAAGAGCCGATTCACGTTGGTGAGCTGGTTACCTTTCTGGCCAGTGTGAATCATGTTGGCCGTACTTCAATGGAAATCGGGATTCGTGTAGAAGCCCAGAATATTCAAAAGAGAACGGTACGTCATACCAATAGCTGTTATTTCACCATGGTTGCGGTGGATGAAAATGGTAAACCAAAACAGATTCCAGCTTTGAACCTGGACAATGACTGGAAACGTTGCCGTTTTGAAGCAGCAGAACAGCGTAAAGTCGCGCGTTTGCAAGAAAATCATCATCCTTCATGCAGCATTTATAAAAAGACTGCACAGAGTTAAGTTAAATCGTGATTGAGAAAAGACCTTCATATGAAGGTCTTTTTTTTGCATCGATTTCAGTTTTTCACTGGAGCTTTGTTATTTTTTACCCCAATATAAAACGATACGTATCGTTTCGATTTTTAGATCTTAAAAGTTAAGTAGAAAAATATGAGCAGTGACGAAAAAAGTTCCCGACGACAGCAGTGCATTTTACAGGCGGTCGCAGATGCGCTGGCAGAATGTGAATATCATCAGCTGACGATTGAAGATGTAGCGGCATGTGCTGGCGTCGGCAAGTCCACGATTTATCGCTGGTGGAAACATAAATCGGAACTGGTATTAGATACTTTCAAGCAACATACAGCCTCAATATTTGAGCTAGATGTCTCTAAAAGCCTGAAAAGCAATCTCATTCAACAACTCAATTCTTTATCTCAGGCACTGAATCATCCGGTGGGGCGGGCTTTGCTGGTGGTGATTACCAATCACCGCGAACTGGCAGGTGAGTTCTTTCAGCAATATCTGTTGCCACGTCGGCAACAGACCCATCAACTGATTCAGCAAGCGATTGAACGGGGAGAAATACGCCCGGATTATCCTTTTGATTTGATGCTGGATACCTTATACGGCCCGATTCATTACCAGATTATTTTTTTCAACCGGATTCCAGATGAACACTATATCCAGAATCTGGTCGAGTTGGCCTTGTATCCTGTCGCTATTCAAGCCTGAGTTTGTGCTATTTCCCTACAAATTTTAAAAGTTGGTGATTATGTCAGTTAGCGCTGAGCGGTTATGGAATCGCTCATTTATCTTGTGCTTATTCAATAATTTTTTCCTGTTCGTTTATTACTTTGCCTTACTGACCATCTTGCCGATTTACATCATGAAAGATCTGGGCGGTTCGGTAAAAGAAGCTGGGTTGGCGCTGACGCTATTTTTGGCCTCTTCGATTGCGATTCGGCCATTTTCCGGCATGATCATCGAAAAGCTCGGCAAGAAAATCTCGATGCGCGGCGCAGGTGTGATTTTTGCCTTATTTGCCTTTAGTTATTTGCTGGTGGATAGCATGTGGTCGCTGTTGCTGGTGCGTTTTTTACATGGCATCTGGTTCAGTATTTTGACCACGGTGGCAGTACCTGTCGCTAATGAATTTATTCCTGAACAGCGCAAAGGCGAGGGCATGGGTTATTTTGTCATGTCGACTAATCTGGGTGTAGTGTTTGGGCCCTTGCTGGCATTGACCGTAATTCAGTTCACCAGCTTCAAAGTCTTATTTGGCATTCTTGCCGTTATTATTTCTTTGGGACTCATCTTCTGCTGGATGCTCAAAATCACAGAGTTACCAAAACCTGAAGCCATAAGTACAGGGAAAGTCAGTTTGAGCTTGCAGGATATTCTGGAAGTCAAAGTTCTGGCGGTAAGTTTTGTGGCGTTGCTAACCGCTTTTGCCTACTCGGGCATCATGAGTTTTATTATTGCATTTAGTGAAACCAAGCAGCTTTTAGCCTAATACCAGCGTATTCTTTATTGTCTTTGCAGCGTCCATGTTGCTGGTCAGACCTTGGGTTGGAAAGATTTATGACCGTAAGGGACCCAGTGCGGTTATTTATCCTTCCTTTATTTTCTTTGCCATTGGTCTGGTGATTGTCAGCCTGATTTCCAATCAATGGATATTATGGTTGTCGGCGGTGTTTATTGGAATCGGTTATGGTTCACTGTTCCCATGTTTGCAGACCTTGGCCATTCAGTCGGTCGACAAACAGCGTATGGGACATGCGATTTCAACTTTCTTTACCCTGTTTGATTTGGGTTTGGCGATCGGTTCCGTAGCCATGGGAATATTGATTGCCTATTGGGGCTTTGAAACCACCTATGTTTTGAGTGCTGTACTCGTCATTGTGACGATATTGGTTTATCGTCAGTATGTTGCCAAAAAGCAAAAATAAGCGCCCGGCAAGTTTGGAGTTATAAAATGGAATTAAGACATTTACGTTATTTCGTTACAGTGGCGCAGGAACTGAACTTTACCCGTGCCGCGGAAAAATTAAATACGGTACAGCCATCACTGAGCCAGCAAATCAAGGATCTGGAACGTGAGGTTGGCGTACAGTTGCTGGAGCGGAATAACCGTAAGGTCGGGCTCACTGAAGCCGGTCAGGCATTTTTAAAAGAAGCTTTATTGAGTCTTGAGCATGCAGAGCGCGCCATTCAGACTGCCAGACAGATCGCCAATGCGCAGCAGGACCAGCTGAATATCGGTTTTGTCCCGGTCGCGGAAATGAAAGTCTTTCCTTATATCATGCCGAATATCCGCGCGCATTTTCCTGAACTGAAAGCACAGTTTCACAGTCTGACCGATGCAGAACAGTTTAGTGCTTTAAGAAATGGACAGATTGACATTGCCTTTACCCGATATCCAGGGCAGTTGAGTGAGTTTGATTCGATCCGCATTTTTGATGAGCCTCTAACCCTGATCGTGCCGAAAGATTCCCCGGCTGCGGCCTTGTCCTATGTCAGTATCAAGAGTTTTGAAAATCAGGACTTTGTGATTAGTGGTGAGCAGTCCTCACCGCAACTGCATAAGCTGATTCAGGATTTTTTTAAACAGTCCAAATTAAAAGTGAATGTGGTGCAGTATTCCACCAATATTCTGCTCAATGTCAATCTGGTGGGAATGGGCGTGGGCTGGAGTCTGGTGCCAGCCTATGTGATTCCATTGCTCGGCGATAATATTGTGGTGAAAAAGACCCTAGAACCGTTACCGATGATTGGACTGTATGCCAATTATCGCAAGGATCAAAAACATGTGGTGATTGATCTGATTTTGAAAGTATTAAAAGAAAAGTTTTGTGTGGATCTTTTCTAATATCTGCATCGTTGATCAGCCCATCGAAAAAGCAGTGCGACAGAAATGATCTGTAGCACATCCTTTTAAATCGGAACTGCAAATCGCTTTATACTGAACCTCTAACAATAAAAAAACCGGTTGAAGCAGGATGATGAAGCTCTATAACAATCCGCAATCACGTGGCCTGACCTTGTTGCCTTTGCTGAAAGAATTACAAATTGAAGATCAGATTGAGCAGGTGGAGATTGCCTATGAGGATATGCATCAGCAGGCATATACACAGATGAATCCGATGGGAAAAGTTCCCTGTCTGGTAGATCAGGAGATCGTCATTTCAGAAATGGCCGCCATTTTTATCTATCTGGCAGATAAGTATTCTGACAAAGGATTGGCACCTGCTTTGGATGATCCGAAGCGTGGGGCGTATTTGAAATGGATGTTTTTCTGTCATGGACCCTTTACCGAATATATCGATATAAAAAATTTACAGGTGTCGCCAGAAAATATTGAAAAGAACCGGAGAGGTTTAAGTTTTGGGAATGAAGCAGCCGTATTTGATTTTCTGAAACAGGGCATCGGGCAGGCCAGTCCTTATCTGTTGGGTGAAAAAGTCTCGGCCGCAGATCTCTATGTGGCTTACTGTTTGATTTTCGCGATCTCTGCGAAAATTTTACCGAAATTTGACGAGTTCAGACCCTTCCTGCAGCAGATGGCCTCTCGTGATTCCCTGAAAGATATCCCGTGGTTTCAGGAATACCGAGTCTAACTCCTCAGTCTATATATTGTCCGAGATATCTAAAAACAATAAAAAAAACCACGCCGAAGCGTGGTGAAAAGTGACCCTAATATTATTTCAGGTAAAGTTTTTTAAACAGTTGCTGGCTGGTGCTTTCCATCGATTGAGGAATGGCCAGGGCAGCTACGAAACGGTCAGGACGCAAGATCACAACGGATTCAGACGTGTTGCCAAACCACGAGCGGATATCTGTGCCGATATCACCAATGGTGATGACATCTTCATACTGTTTACGCTGGCTATTTTGCAATTGCACCGCAGGAATTACCTGAATGAATTTCACGCCCAGCGATTTCCACTGTTGCAACGTCTCCGAACTAAGACCCCATTTCGGATCGACACCCCAGGCAATAATCGCAAAATCATTGCCGATCACTTCATCCAGTAATACGGTTTCACCCGAAGCCAGTTGAACCTGAGGCTGGATAAACATCTTGCCGACTGGAGAGTTTTTGGCTCCGTTACTCAAAAGTGCGCCGTCATGATATTTCGGCATTGGTTTGAAGCGCATTTCCAGCAGATACTGTTTGATCGGCTTGATGTAGTTCAGGGCATAGGCAATGCCGTCACGAACAAAACCTTGCCATTTTTTCGGTGGTGCCAGTACGTGACCTGCCATCACCGACAGGTCAATCATCGCCTTGGCGTGGTCTTTCCGCTCGATCTGATAAGAATTTAAAAGTGCTGGGCCAGCTTTGCCTTGAACAACCAGTGCCATTTTCCAGGCCAGGTTAAAGGCATCACGCATACCACTGTTATAACCCTGACCCTGCCACACCGGCATAATGTGCGCTGCATCACCGGCCAGTAAAATTCGGTCGACACGGAATTTGTCGGCAATACGGGCATTATGGGTATAGACACGCTGACGGATCACTTCGATACCCTCCGTGCTTGGTAAAACCTTAGAAAGAAGTTTGGCAATATTTTCCGGTTTGCTCAGTTCTTCCTGCGTTTCACCCGGCATGACCATAAATTCAAAACGGCGAATACCATGTGGTAATGCAGCTGATACATAAGGACGAACCGGATCACAACATAAGTAAATATGCGGTGTAGCCAGCGGGTCATTCTCAAGGTCGATCACGATCCATTGATTCGGTGCGGTTTCACCTTCAAAGGCAATGCCCAGGTTGCGGCGCACATAAGAATTACCGCCATCACAGGCAATCAGATATTGAGCGCGGATGGTTTCTGCATCGCCCTCTTTATTTTGCAGATTGAGTGTTACGCCGTCAGCATCTTGACTAAACTGTGTCAATTGACGAGAAAATAGCACTTGGGTGTTTTTATATTGCTTTAAGCCTTGCAGTAGGACGTTATCGACTTGTGGCTGAATAAAGGCATTACGGCGCGAGAAACCAAACTCACGTGTTAAAGGCTGAATATCTGCAAAACAGCGACCTTTAGGCGTCAAGAAGCGCATCGCATGATTCGGAGTGGTATGCGGTAAGACTTGATCGACTAAACCCAAAGATTGAATGGTACGTAAGGATTCATCATCGATTCCAATCGCACGTGGATAATCAATCAAACTATCCAGTTGCTCGACAATCGTGACAGCTACGCCTTGCTTGCTCAGATAGTTGGCAATGGTTAAGCCTACAGGGCCGGCGCCAAGGATTGCCACTTCAGTAGTGTAATTAGTATTGCTCATAGCGAATGTCCACTCAATCGACTTGCATTTGATGCTATTAAGGGACAGTTAGAAGCCAGAAACAAGTTAGGCAATAGTAGCTTAAGTATATGGATAATATTGGATTGAAATAGGTGGTTTTTAAATAAATAATTGATTTTAATTATAAAAATAATAAAAATTTGATAGCCTGTATTAATTCTATGATCAGTTTTGACTATGGTGATAAATAGATTTTATGCAATAAAAATGCTGAACCAGCATCAAGCATGATTCAGCATCGAATAATATCGGGGGCAGTATAGGACAAAGCCTACTGGAGAATTACTGTCCCTGATATCTTCATTGAAGGATTAAACGAGTTGTTCAATCACTTAACGTGCAGCAGGTTTTGCAGGTGTCGTAGTTTCCGCAGCAGCTTCAGAAGCAGCAGGCTGCTCTGCAGATGCGCCTGCAACAGGAGCATTCGATTCAGGTAATTCCTGGGTAGTCACAATCACTTTTTCTTCTGCAGTGGTGGTTTTCGCATCTGTAGTTTTACTATCAGCAAAACTGGTGGCTGCAGCAGCAGTAAGCGTAGTGGCAAGTAAGATTTGTGCATATTTCATTTTTGGCATCCTTTTATTCATGTCATGTAATCTGCCGAGCTGACCATCACATCAATTCGACAGATGCCCATCCTAAGCACTGAAATTTTACTGAGCAAATCAATTAACAAAAGCGACACGCAGGGAATAACCCAGCAGATACAAAACTGAGAAAGTTGTTTTATTTCTGTTAATTATGCGGAGTTTTATTTAATGAAAGTGTGTGTGAATATTTCAAGAATCCAATTTGAAATAAAAGTTAACATAGAAAATTGGTAATTTGGGATCATTCTATTAATTTTTATCTCTGTGATTTTCACGCCGTGTTTGCGAAGAACACGCATTTTAAAGTCACACTGTGCTTTATAATGCAGAGTATTACTATTTCTATTCAATCTCTTGAGAGTCGATTTTGAAAATTCTGTCAGCGTCGCAGGCTATTCCTGTCCATATCATTTCCGGATTTTTGGGTGCAGGTAAAACCACACTACTCAAACATTTATTACAGCAAAAACCGGAACAGGAAATCTGGGCTGTGCTAATGAATGAATTCGGCCAGATTGGGGTAGACCAGCAGTTATTGCCGCAAGATCAGGGTTATGCGGTCAAAGAGCTGTTGGGTGGTTGTCTATGTTGCAGTAGCCAATTGCCGATGCAGATTGCCTTGTCACGCCTGCTGTCAGAAGTGAAACCGGATCGTCTGTTTATCGAACCTACCGGACTGGGGCATCCTGGCCAATTACTGGAACAGCTGACCGAACCGCACTGGCAGAGTCATTTAAACATGCAGGCATTGGTCACCGTGGTGGATGGTTCGCGTTTGCATGACCGGGATTGGACCCAGCAAAACCTGTATGCAGACCAGCTCAAGGCAGCGCATATTGTGGTGATTTCACATACTGACTTGATGACAGCCGCAGATCACGCAGCACTCACGCAACTTCAGGCAGAATATCAACCCTATACCCAACAGTGGCTAATGACTGAGCAGGGGCAACTCGATATCGAACAGATCAAGCAGGACTATCGGGGTTCCGCCCGTCAGATTCAGCCTTTGTTAAAACAGCAACAGATCACCCGTTCAGCGGATACGCCCGTAGTGATTCAGCAGATGCCCTATCATTATGTAGAAAGTGCGCAAGGTTATCAGGTTGCGGGCTGGAAATTGCCAAAACGCTGGCAATTTAATTTTTATGATCTGCTGGATCTGCTCTGTGAACAAAAAGACTGGCTCAGAATCAAGGGGATTTTTAATACGGATCAAGGCTGGAAAAGCTTTAATTTTAATCCTGAGCAGTTTAATTATCAGTCGGTAGATGAAGGTATTGATAACCGGGTAGAAGTGATTTATCAACAGTCACGGGATTGGCTGGCATTTGAAACTGCCCTGATGCAATGTCGTATGGATCCAGAAAAATAACGGCACTATTTCTAGTGCGCTGAATAAATTATTGGCCTAAATCTGTTCAGCAAAATAGCGCTAAATCTTATATGCTAGGCGCCAAATTTGAGGATTATGTGATGGCGTTAAAAGCGACGATTTATAAGGTTGATTTGAATATTGCGGACATGGATACGCATCGTTATGCAGACTATCAGCTGACGATGGCGCTGCATCCTTCAGAAACCATTGAACGCTTGATGGTGCGTATTTTGGCCTATGCACGCTATGCCGATGAAGCGCTGGAATTTACCAAGGATCTTTTTGAAACCGATGAACCGGCACTCTGGGAAAAAGATCTGACCGGTCAACTGGTCAAATGGATTGAAGTCGGTAGCCCGGATGAAGATAAAGTCAAAAAGGCCAGTGCGCGTTGCAAGCAGGTCGCAGTTGTCACCTATGGTTCTGCGGTGGATGAATGGTATAAGCGCAGCAGCAAATTAAAAACCTTAAAAAATGTGGAAGTGTGGAAGTTATCTACCGCAACCACCGACGCATTGCCACAATTATGCGAACGCACCATGCAGTTACAGCTCAATGTGATGGATGGTGAATGGACCTTGATCGGTGATCAGGGCCAGGTGCTGGTGGAGTGGGAACAGTTACAATAAGGCCAAATAAGGATGCAAGTCTGGACTTGTATCCTGTAGCTCAAATTGCGTATATCTGAGGAATAAGAATACGCAGGGTTGCACCATGTACCATGAACTTTATGATTTACTGCTAGCTGTCGCGATTGGCGCAATTATTGGTGCAGAGCGTGAGTATCACAGTAAATCTGCCGGACTGCGTACCATGATTATGGTCAGTCTGAGTTCCTGTTTATTTACCATTATTTCCCTGAAAATAGGCGTGGCCAATCCTGACCGGCTGGCCGCCAATGTCTTGACTGGGCTGGGTTTTCTGGGCGCTGGTGTTATCCTGAAAGATGATAACCGTATTTCTGGAATTACCACCGCAACCACGATCTGGATGACGGCAGCACTCGGCATGGCGGTCGGTGCAGGCTATGAACTCTTAAGTATTTGGGCTACTTTTATTGTCATGGCGGTGCTGGTTCTATTGATGTATGTCCAGCGCGGCATTGAATCTCTGAATCAGGAACGCAGCTATGAAATCGTCTGCCCATTTGATCAAAATGATTCCAATCACTACGAAATGCTATTTAAACGTTATCAGTTAAAAGTAGTGCATTCCTCACAAAAAAAAATGGATCAACAGATTGTCGGACGCTGGATTCTGATGGGGTCGGCCAAGAATCATCAAGAATTAACCCAGTATTTACTCAATGATAAGAATATTCAGGAACTCAGCTTTTAACCCATCAATGGCCCAGACTTAAAAAAACAGAGCAATCCGGTTTATACTGAGCTTTGAATTTTATGCCCCTCTTAGGTAAATAACCATGATCAACGAACTTGAAATTATTGATTTAAAAGTAGGCGAAGGTAAAGAAGCGGTGAAAGGTGCCCTAATTACCACGCACTATACTGGCTGGCTGGAAGATGGAACCAAGTTCGATTCTTCAATTGACCGCGGTAATTATTTTGAAACTGTTATTGGTACCGGTCGTGTGATCAAAGGTTGGGATCAGGGGATTCTGGGAATGAAAGTTGGTGGCAAGCGTAAACTGATGGTGCCTGCACATTTGGCCTATGGCGAACGTAAAATGGGTAAAGTCATTCCAGCCAATTCCAACCTGATTTTTGAAATTGAACTGTTTGACGTAAAAACACGTGATTAAAATGATTTAACTGGCTGAATATAAAATATATTTTTTATTCAAAAATGTATGAAGGTTCTGGTGCAGTCGCTTCAAAATAGACTGTGCCGGAGACGCTACAAAAAACATCTAAAAAGATTTGAAATCAAAAATATTCCTTGTAGATTATAAGAATAATAAAGAATTATTTTGAGATAGAGAGATAGAACGTATTTGCATAACTTGATAAGGAATGTCTGTTTTTTTGTATTTGTCTGGGCCTTGAGCTGGATGACTTGCATCATAAGTTCAGCAATCGCTCAGGATGAACTCCCTTCGCCGTCATTTCAGCAGCAATCTCACGACCATATTACTGAAGTTCATTTTACCGAACATAGTACGAGTCCTTTGCAGGGAAAATGGCTGTTTTATCCGAGTCAGTTTATTGTTCAGCCCAGCCCCGTACTCCAGTCAAAAACAGTTGAATTGCCAGCCTCTTTTAAAACTCTAGCGGGTTCAAACTCTGGCTACGGTACCTTTATTGGTTATTTTAAAATTCCGAAAGAATTTCTCGGGCGACGCATCGCGATTCGGATTCCAACCCAATACGGCGCCTATCGGGTATATGTCAATGGACAGTTTATTGTCCGTCTCGGGGAAATCAGTACCACACCTGACAAACAGGTGACTGAGAAAGCACCGCGTATTGGCTATTTTGTTCCAGACACTGAATATATTACTTTAAGCATTCAGGCCTCCAATTATACCCACTTGCATGGCGGTCTTGAACGACCGATGCAGATTGGTGTTGCAGGTACCATCAATCGCCAATTCCAGCAGCTCATGATGAGTATTGCCATGGTGTGCGGGGCGGTACTTGGGGTGGGGGTGTTTACCATTCTATTTTCGGTATTCCGGGGATCACGAGAACGTAACAGTAAAAGTATCTTTGTTTTTGGCTGGTTTATTGTCTTTTTGACCCTGCATAACCTGTTTTCTGCACCTTATGCCTATTCGGTATTTACCAATATCAACTGGCTGTGGGGAACCCGCTTAGAGTATCTGTTTACTTTTATTGCGGCCTTCTTTTTTCTCAGCTATATGCATCTGTTTAACCGGCGCTATCTAAATCCGCTGATTTATTATATCGCAGTGGCATTACTGGTCTTTAACATTACTTTCACCCTATTTTCACCTCCTGAGATATTTGAACGTCTGGCCCTATTTAGTGCGATTTTCGCCTTGGTCATCATCGGTAATTTTATTTACGGCTTTTATCAGACCTTACGTTATAAAGAGCATTATTCGCGTTTAAATCTGATTGCAATTATTTTCCTCTGTCTAACTTTTTTGAATGATTATCTATTGCTGATCAATGTAATTAAAACCACGCATCTGTTCTTTATCTCAACCAGTATCTATGCCTTATTAATCATGTTTCAGCAGTCTAGACATTATGCACATCAAACTTATGAGACTGAACAGCTGAACCTGAACCTGATCGCCCTCAATAATTCGCTCGATCAAAAAGTTAAAGAACGGACCCAGCAACTGCGTGAAGTGAATGCCAAACTGGAACAGCAAATGAATATTGATGCGCTGACTGGAGCTTTTAACCGGCGTGCCTTAAATCATGAAATCCAGCAGCAGTTTTTGCAGACCCAACAGCAGCCGCAACATACCTTGATTTTTGCCATGCTCGATGTCGATTTTTTTAAAAACTATAATGACTATTATGGCCACTTAAAAGGGGATGAAATCCTGAAAAATCTGGTTAGGATTATTCAATCTGCTTTACCACCGTCTGGCTATCTGGCGCGTTATGGTGGTGAAGAGTTTGCGATTCTGCTCACTGGAATGCCAGTTCAAACTGCCCTAAAAAATCTGGAAAATGTATTAAACCAGATTCGGGAACAGCGTATGGAACATCTGAATCGGCCAGATGCAAAAGATTATGTTACGGTTAGTATGGGCGCGGCCTGGGTTGAACAAAAACATGGCTATGCAGATATTCATGAATTGATGAAAGCGGCAGATGTGCAGCTCTATGCCGCTAAACAGGCAGGACGTGATCAGTTAAAAATTGAGAAAGAGGCCGATTAAAAAACATATTTATACAGATAACACGATTCATCTTCTGACTCGGCAGAATGTGGATGAAAGCCGCAGTGTTGATAATAACTTAAGGCAGTTTGAGTAGACTGTATTTCAATCTGATGAATTTTTTTCTTTAATAAAGCACTATGCATTTGATGAAATAACGCGGTGCCAAACCCCAGTCTTTGGCAGTGTTGGGCCACATAATGCATCCGGATTTCTCCAACATCACTGACCAATAAGAACCCGGCGACCTTGTCATAGATGAGATAAACCCAGCAATCGTTATACAGCATATCGACAATCAGGCTGGCATGATCAAATTTTTCTAGCCAGGTTTGAATTTTGCTTTCTTCACGCTGATGATCCAGTACGCAAGATTGAATGCTGTCATGAATGACCTGAATAATTTGAGGTATATCTTCGACCCTCCCTTCACGAATCATAATATTATTCATTTTCTCCAACATTTATAGTGAGGGTTTATTTGATAAAAAAGAAGAGGGTAAAAAACAGAACAATATTGTAGTTTTTTGAGAATGTTTGCTGTGATTTATCAATGTGAAGATTGGTTCTGTTGCTGATTTGTCCTGTTTGTTTATCTCAAGTTCTTAAATCTCATTACAGCGTTAAAAATAAAAAATCAAAGTAAATCAATTTTTAAATAAATCGAAGTTAGAATCTGGGCACAAATGAGCAAGCAGAGAAGATAAATAGTAAAAATAAGCCTCAAGTTTGCACTGTATAAAAAATAGACGTATGCTGAGTCAAAAGGGACTATTCAAATGAATCTTGATCCTATAACCATAAAAATAAAATTAGTCACATGAGATCATCAACCATGCTGAAATTACTGCTGTTGTTATGTGTTTTATTCATGTTGAATGCTGCCTGGATCGTCGGCAGAAAGATCTATAAAGCTCAGCGCCATTTGGTGTGTCAGCGTCCAGAAAAACCGGCACAGATTTCTAGCATGACAGAGCAAGAGGTCATCGAGCAAGAGCAGCAAGTACATCTGGTGGATACTTATGAACTGGAACTGTTTGATGATGTGGCACAGCTATTCTTTCAACGGCAGGTGCATATTGATAATCGAGCACAGGCCGAACAGTTACAGCAAGAACTATTACAAAAAATGCCGATGCACAGTTGCACCCAGATTCGTCAGATGGACTTAGGCGAATGGTCTATTTTCTGGAATTTTTATGATCAGTCACTGGAATATTATGTCTGTCGCTATGGCGTATTCTATGCACATGTCGACCGTTTTGGAGAAGAGCACCGGCATGAAATTCGCAGGGAACTTTTGCATTCTGACTGTGCTTAGAACACAACTTTCAGTCATTCTCTACGACTGAAGATCTCAGGCTAGGTACTTAAGTCATTGTAATTCAGAAAAGGTATCTCATGCCTTAGCTCAGATTTTTTCTGCCCCTTGGCGGAAATAGCCCATATAATTTATCTCCTTTAAGCCATAATCTTGCGCTAGAAAAACCTCAAAACTCGCGAGTCGTACCCTCGAAATAGTCGTTTAGAATGTATGAAGTCTGGCGAGCAATGATCCGGACTAAAAAGTCAGGAGCGCTATGATCATTGATTTTCATCAAGCAAAATTACAGAAGTTTATTGCTCTGGCGATGAAGATCGAAGCTGAGCCTGAACTGTATTTGCAGTTTGATTCTGTCTCTGATTTTTATAAGGCTGACTGGCTGCAGGCTTTCCCAGCTGGTACAGAATACTATGTTTCCGGTCTGGACGATGGTGCCGATGAGTTTCATGCTGTGATCTATTATGGCGAAGCACAGCTACAGATCAGCTGTGGACAGGCACAGCTTTCAGTAAAACTATGTTGCAAACATTGACCGGACTGCCGGCATTTCCCGATAAAAGAATAATGACATCCGCTATAAAGTTGATATAAATTGCAGAGTCATCTCTGTATCTGATTTTTATTCGCATTGGTCAGGATTGGCATAGGCGAATATCGTAATAAAAATAAGGAAAAATTAGCATGGCACATCAATTCACCGTGAAAGCAATTATCAATGGCGTGTCTATTGATGAATTTAAGCGTTTGGCCAATGATATTCGTTTGCATGAGGCAGTTTGCCATCGAATTCCTGCGCAAAACTTGGAAATCCTGGTTTCGGAAAAGCAGGGGCATATGTATACCCTGAAACGCGCTTATAATCTAGATGTTAATATTCCGGATATCGCAAAAAAATTACTCAAAGATGCCTTCCGTTTGCAGCGTACCGATGTCAGCGATCTGAATGAAATGACTTCGACGGTACAACTCGGTGCGAACTTGCCGATCGAAGCCATCTGTCAGCGTGCAGTTACCGGAGATGAAGACCAGATCCAGTTTCAATTAAACTGGACAGTCAAAGTCAAAGTGCCTTTGCTCGGTGGCATGCTAGAAAAGCATGCGGAAGGTGAGATTCGTAAATTTAGTGAAATTGAACTCAGCATCGTCGAAGATGAATTGCGTAAAGGTCTCACCGCTTGAAGCAATCAAATAGTGTGATCGACCTAATTTAAAAACTGATTAGGTAGACGCTGGGTAGTGGTAGCTAATTGGGCGGTAGATCACCATTTTCAGTGTATTGCCACTATCCAAGAAACCCAGCTTAAGTGCTGATAAAGTTTGCCGTCACGTTAATGCTGATGGCCAGAATGGTGGTATTGAATCCGTAAGCCAAAAGCAAATGTAGGGTATTCAAGACTCGCATGGATTGGCAAGTAATGGATACATCTGCAGTTTGCGCAGAAGTCCCGATGATATAACTAAAATATAGAAAGTCTGGATAAGTCGGTCTGGTGGTATTGGGGAAATCCAGTCCACCTTGTTGCTGTTTGTCGAGCGCAAAATAAAAGTCATGTGCATAATGAATTGCAAAAATCGTATGCATCAAGAACCAGGCTGAAATAATGGTCAGAACTGACAAGATTAAATGACCGGTTCGGATGGTAGTATCTTTAGGTAAGTGATTAATTTCAATAATAATCGCTATAAAACACATGATGAGGGTGGTGATCACCAGAAACAGAATGATCCATTTGCTGGCATCCTGTTGCATGGCGCGTTGCAGGATATGAGCATGATCAATACGCCAGAGTTTTTTATGGTCAATAATAAATAAACGTAAATTGCGATATTCCAGCTGATCAACAGGCAGCTTGACCAGCTCAAAGGGGTGAAGGCTTGTAAAACCAGATAAAATCCAACGATTGCTGGGAAAATAATAAAGAAATACAGACGGGATTGAAGTGCCGTTTTTATAGATTGAAGAAACTGCATCATGTCATTTATATTTATTTTGCTGATTTCTCAAGATCCTAGCACAGAACCGTTTGCAATAAAGAAGATTGCAACGGTCTGAGTTATTTCCTCTACGACATTTCATCCTAAAGGTGTCGAACTGATTCGAGTTGAGTCATTTGACTGCGCGGATCGCGTAGCAGGCGTGATTATCTCAATAGATTTTTTCTGAACTGATGTTTAAACGGATTGAGCGGGTTGTTGGATTGCAGTGCCATAAGCAAAGACTTCCACCATGCCACCTTGCATACCGAGTTCAGTGGTGCTGAGCCGAATGCCCATAATCTGAGTCGCCCCGATTTTTTCGGCTTCCAATTTTAAACGTACAATTGCTTCACGTCGTGCGCGTTCTACTACACTTTCATAGCTGGTCAGACGGCCACCCAGCATATTCTGTACATTGGCAATCGCATATTTAAAATAATCATGCGAAATGACCACATTGCTACTGATCATATGTCCGGAATATTCAGACACAGCGAAGCGGCTATTGTTCACCCGGATATATGCCAGACGTTGTTCCTGTTCATCCAGATAACGAAAATGTTTACCTTCGTTATAACGTCCAAAACCGAAACCAACACTAAACAGAATGGCAAAAATGATGATCTGGAGAATTAAACCATCCATGCATTAATCTGCCTGCGGAAAAGGGTCGGGCAATTTCGGCATGATCGGATCAACGACTACGGCTGTCCCATAAACAAAGAGTTCAGAAGCACCTTGGGCGATATTAGAGGTCGAGAAACGAATGCCGACAATCGCATTGGCACCCATACTACGGGCTTTTTCAATCATGCGGTTCATGGCTTCCTGACGGGATTCTTCCAGCAGTTCGGTATAGGCGGTAAGCTCACCACCGACAATATTTTTCAGGCCGGCCAGTAAGTCACGTCCGACATGTTTGCTGCGTACGGTACTGCCATACACCACATCAATTTGCTGGCGAATGGTATGACCCGGTACAGATTCCAGATTGCTAAGTAACATGTGCATGTTTTCTAAATAAATTGCTGGTCTATGACAATAGGAAAACTGCCTTGAAAATGCAATAAAAAAAAGCCCACCGAAGTGAGCTTTTCTTGATCTGTCTAGAATTTATTGCGCTGGCTGTTCTGCCGCACGGCGCTGTTCAGACACAGACGGGGTATTCGGCAAGGTATCCGTCGTGTTGACTTTCAAGCCGCCCCCCAGGGTTTTGTAGACTTCAACCTGATTGTTCAGATTGGCCTGTTCAAGCAATAACAAACCTTGTTCTGCTGCATAAGACGCACGCTGTGCATCCAGTACAGTCAGATAGCTGTCAATTCCGGCGCGGAAACGTGCCTGAGACAAGCGATAGGTGGTGTTGGTTGCTTCGACCAGACGGCGCTGAGCTGCCAGACGATCACCAATATTCTGACGTACTGCCAAGGCATCATTTACTTCACGGAAAGCAGTCTGAATCGACTTTTCGTAATCTGACAAGGCAATTTGCTGATCGGTTTCAGAAATACGGATATTGGCCTGACGGGTACCCCAATCAAAAATTGGAATATCCAGACTCGGACCAAATGACCAGGCAAAACTACCTGATTTAAACAGGTCGCCTAAATCAGTAGAGGCATAACCTGCTGAACCGGTCAAACTAATTGTCGGGAACAGACGTGCACGTGCTGCCGCAATATTGGCACCTGCCGCAGACAGGCGGTATTCTGCTGCACGAACATCTGGACGGTTGATCAATAGATCACTTGGCAAGCCTGAACCCAATGCAGTATTGGAAGTGATGCGGGTCACGCGTTGTGCTGGTAATAAATTCGCAGGCACTTGCTGACCGACCAGCAGGTTTAACAGGTTTTGTGCCTGTGCCACCTGAGTCCGGTAATTCGCAACATCATTACGTGCTGTTTCAACCGAAATTTGCGCCTGACGCACTGGAAGCTCGCTGTCGATCCCGACATCAAAACGTTTTTTGTTCAGATTAAAAGATTCAAGCTGGGCTTTCAGCGTTTGCTCAGCCAAAGCCAGATTGGCATTGGCAAACGAGTAGCTGAGCCAAGCTTGAGACACCTGACCAATCAAGGCAATTTGCGTCGCATCTCGAGCACTTTGGGTCGCTAGGAAGTTATCTAGCGCATTGTCACGCAAGCTGCGGACACGTCCCCAAAAATCCAGTTCATACGCAGTTACACCCAGTCCGACATTATAAGTCGTCACTGCACCACGATTCTGGGAATTCATGGTGTCCTGGCGTAATACGCTACCACTGGCACCAATCGTCGGTAACTGGTTGTTTTCAGTAATCTGATACTGTTGCTGAGCTCGTTGAATATTGAGGGCAGCAATACGCAAATCACGGTTATTGTTTAATGCCAGATCCAGCACCTGTAACAGGCGCTGATCAGCAAAAAAGTTTTTATAACCTTGTTCTGCTACAGAAGTACCAGACGCATTGGTATAGCTGCTCGGGATATCTGCCTGCGCAACCGGCTCTGGACTACGCATACTTTGACAGGCCGTCAAAGCAAGCGCAAGGGCAGATACCGCAATGCTACGACCTGTAATAGACCATACATTTTGCATTACGACTTATACTCCTGATTTTGTTGTTTTGGTTTGTATTTAAAGACACTTCGAATCCACACATAGAATACCGGGATAAAGAAGATACCTAACAAGGTCGAGCTGATCACGCCGCCGAGTACACCATAACCGACTGAGTGCTGGCTACCTGCACCCGCACCTGAAGCCAGAGCAAGAGGTAATACACCAAAACCAAAGGCCAATGTGGTCATGATAATTGGACGTAAACGCATTTTTGCCGCATGCAAGGTCGCTTCAAATAACTCTTCACCTTGTTCCTGCAATTCTTTCGCAAACTCGACAATCAAGATCGCGTTTTTCGCAGAAAGACCAATCACGGCAATAATCGCCACCTGGAAGTAAATGTTATTCGACAGGTTCGGGTTTTGCAGCAGCACCATTCCACCAAAGGTAAGTAATAATGCACCAACAATACCCAATGGCACCACCAGTAGAACCGAGAACGGAATCGACCAGCTTTCATACAGGGCTGCCAGACACAAGAAGACGATCAGTAGTGACAAGGCATACAGGAACGGCGCCTGTGCACCAGATTCACGCTCTTCTAAAGATAGACCTGTCCATTCGAAGTCGAAACCTTGCAAGCCCATTTCTGGTAACTTCGCTACAATTTCTTCCATGGCCACCATTGCATCGCCCGAGCTAATACCCGGAGCAGGTGTACCCTGAATGTTCATGGACGATACGCCGTTATAACGCTCAAGACGTGGAGAACCGTAGGTCCATTCGCCTGTGGCAAACGCCGAGAATGGCACCATTTCACCGCGGTTATTACGTACATACCATTGGTCCAGATCTTCCGGCATCATACGCGAGCCAGCTTCACCCTGAACATAGACTTTCTTGACACGACCGCGATCAATGAAGTCATTAATATACGAACCGCCCCAAGCAATACCCATAGTGCTGTTAATTTCAGCAACACTGACACCGAGTGCACCAGCTTGTGCATGATCGACAATGACACGGTACTGTGGAGTATCTTCCTGACCATTTGGACGTACACCAGCCAGACGCGAGTCTTGTGCTGCTAGACCGAGAATCGTATTACGTGCTGCCAGGAGCTGATCATGACTTTGACCACTTGCAGCTTTGAGCTGTAAGTTAAAGCCAGCCGACACACCCAGTTCAGGCATTGCAGGTAATTGCAGTGGCATGATGTAAGACGCATCTTTGACAATCATGTTCAGCGCCATACCACGTTGAATAATGGCACCGATTTGAGATTCCGGACTGTGACGCTCTGACCAGTCTTTCAGTTTAATAAATGCCAGACCTGCGTTTTGTCCCACACCCGTGAAGGAGAAACCTGCCACACTAAAGACGGATTCGACATGCTCTTTCTCGTTTTCCAAGAAATAGTTGGTCATGGTGCTGACCACTTTGTCGGTACGTTCCAAGGTAGCATTTGGCGGTAACTGAACCAGCGTCATGACCACGCCCTGGTCTTCATCAGGTAGGAACGAAGAAGGCAGTTTCTGGAACAACAGCACAATAATACCCAGTACCACGGCATACACCACGCCTGAGAAAATCTTGCTGTGAGTCATACGGTTGACGCCGCCCTGATATTTCACAGAGACCTTATCAAAACTGCTATTAAACCAGCGGAAGAAACGCGCAAAAATACCATTACTTTCCGGCTTGTTCGGATCATGCTGTTTCAGCAGGGTCGCACATAGGGCAGGGGTAAAGGTTAAGGCAACCACCAGTGACAAGACCATCGCTGTTACCAGCGTAATCGAGAACTGGCGATAAATGACCCCGGTGGTTCCACCGAAGAAAGCCATTGGAACGAATACTGCCGACAGCACCGAGGTAATACCAATCAATGCGCCAGAAATCTGTTTCATCGATTTTTCAGTTGCAGCAACCGGATCCAGATGTTCTTCCACCATGACCCGTTCGACGTTCTCGACCACAACAATCGCGTCATCGACCAGAAGACCAATCGCCAATACCATGGCAAACATGGTCAGGGTATTAATCGAGAAGCCAAAGATGTTAATGACGGCAAAAGTACCCAATACGACGACTGGAACCGCCATGGTTGGAATGATGGTGGCACGCCAGTTCTGCAGGAACAGGAACATCACCAGGAACACCAGAATAATCGCTTCGATCAGGGTTTTAACTACACTCTTAATCGACAGTTCAATAAATGGTGTGGTGTCAAACGCCAGTTGGTCGACCATGCCTTGTGGATAGTTCGGACGTAACTGTTTTAAACGCTCTTCAACTGCTTGTGCGGTATCCAGGGCATTGGCGCCAGTCGCGAGCTTAATAGCTACACCACCAGCCGGTTTGCCATTAAATTTAGAATCGAACTGATAGTTATCTGCACCAAGTTCAACTCGTGCAACATCACCTAAGCGAACCTGTGCACCAGAAGTGGCATTTTTCAGGAAGATATTGCTGAACTGCTCCGGCGTTTGTAACAGACTTTGAGCCGTTACCGTCGCATTTAACACTTGTCCTTGAACTGCAGGCGCACCACCCAACTGACCTACCGCAACCTGTGCATTCTGGGTACGGATTGCAGTAGCAATATCACTTGGCGTTACTTGCAGGCTGGCCATCTTGGCTGGATCCAGCCAGATACGCATCGCATAAGAACCACCAAAGACCTGAACTTCACCGACCCCGGCCACACGGCTTAAAGGCTCAGCAATATTCGAGTTAACATAGTCTTTGATGTCATCTGCGGTCAGGCTGCTATCAGGCGAATAGAATGCCAAAACTTGCAGGAAGCTGGCACCCGATTTGGTCACCTGCACACCCTGACGCTGTACATCTTCAGGCAGCAGGGCAGTCGCAGACTGTAATTTGTTTTGAACCTGAACCTGTGCGATATCAGGATCGACACCCTGGTCAAAATTCAAGGAAATAGAAGAAGAACCATTACCCGCACTGTTAGACGAGATATAGCGCAAGCCATCCATACCGTTCATCTGCTGCTCGATGATCTGGGTCACTGTATTTTCAACAGTTTCAGCAGACGCACCCGGATAAGTCGCAGAAATCGTCACGGTCGGTGGCGCGATGGTTGGATATTGTGCAATCGGCATTTTGCTGATGGTTAAAATACCCGCCAGCATAATCACCAATGCAATCACCCATGCGAAAATCGGGCGATGAATAAAGAATTGAGCCATGAACCATTACTCCTTATGCATTTGCAGCAGGTTTTTGTTCAGGTTTCTCTTTAGCATCATCTGCCTTTTTCTCGCTCGTTGCAGGCTGTTGCGGTGCAGCACCTTGTGGCGCAGCAGCTTGAGGTTGATAAGGTTTTGGTACAACTTGCTGTTCAGGTTTTACTTTCGCAATACCATCTACAATCACTTTATCGCCTGGATTCAGACCTTCAGTCACAATCCAGTTGCTGCCTTGGGAACCAACGGTAGTCACTGGACGTGGCGTCACTTTATTGTCAGCACCGACCAGCATCGCCATCGCCTGACCTGTTGGGGTACGGGTCAAAGCTGCTTGCGGAATCAGGAACGCATTCGGTACTTCACCCTGTACGATTTGTGCAGTGGCAAACATACCTGGCAGAAGCAGGTGATTTTTGTTCGGGAATACCGCACGTAAAGTCACGGTACCTGTTTCCGGGTTCACGCTAGCATCAGAGAATGCAAGACGGCCTTCAACCGGGTAGATACTGCCATCTTCAAGCTTCAACTTGACTTTGGTATTGTTAGAGCTATTCAAGCTGCCTTGATTAAGCTGTTGACGTAAACGTAAAAGCTCGGCACTTGACTGGTTAATATCTACATAGATTGGATCTAGACGCTGAATCGTTACCAATGGCTCTGGCTGATTCGCTGTCACCAAGGCACCCGCTGTCACAGACGAACGGTTGGTCTGGCCCGAAATCGGAGCACGTACAGTCGAATAGCCTAGGTTGATTTCTGCATTACGCAAAGTTGCGCGATTGGCATTCAAATCAGCTTCAGCCAGTTTGACCTGTGCCGCGATGTCATCATATTCCTGTTTGGAAATGGCATTGGTACCGACCAGTTGACGGTAACGGCCTTCCTTCACACGCAATACGCCCAGATTGGCTTCAGCACGGGCAATCGCTGCACGGGCATTGTCTACTGTAGTGCGGTTGGTACTTGAATCGATTTCATACAAGGCCTGACCTTCACGCACATAGCTGCCTTCCGTGAACAAGCGTTTAAGCACCACGCCACTGGCTTGTGGACGTACGTCTGAAATTTCAAATGCTGTTGTACGACCTGAGAGCTCTACAGACTGCTCTACACTTTGCGGTTGTGCAACAAGAACACCGACTTCAGTCGGTGGCATTTGTTGTTGAGCACCAGCTTGCTGGCCCTCTTTAGGATCTTTGCTACAACCAACAAGTGCAAGACTTGTTGCCAATGCGCAAGCAGTCAGGGCAGGTGCCCAAAGCTTTGCAGACATCATTATTCCACCTCTAATTAGATTTATATCTAAATTTTCTTATTTGTGAGCCGCGCAATATCTGATCCAGACCATATACCACAACGAAATCCAAATAAAACTGATACTCCAGCCGGATATGACATCTGAAGGAAAATGTACGCCCAGATAAACTCTTGAGATCCCCATCATCAGCATCCATACCACTGCACCGATCACGATGAGGGTATAACGGGAATGTTGCCGATGGATGTAAATTGCCAGACAAGCCAGACAGGCCGCATATAGACTATGGGCACTTGGAAAGGAACTTCCAAAGCTTTCAACCAGATGCAAGGATTCTGGTGGTCGGGGTCGGGCAATCGTAAATTTCAACAGCCAAGCTAGGAGAATTCCTCCGATAATTCCGATACATATAAAAATTGCGTTTGTATACTTTTTATACCACAGCAATGCAATACACCATAGCGTGGATAAAAATAATACAAATGGCATGCCACCTATTAAGGATAAGGACTGAGTAATTTGATTCCAAAACTCGGTGCGATACAGACTCATCCATTCCACAGCTTGCAAGTCGAGCTCGTTTAAAGCGGGAATATTCAGGATGAACACACTGAAAATTAAAAATAAAATACCGACAAAAAGTAACAAGTAATGCATGCCAAAAATCCTTGTCCTTTTAACCGTTCGCAGATCGGCCAATTGTCTGAACCAAAGTGTACTTGTCAGTACACTTTTTTTCAAGTGTGCGTATTTTATGCGAATTCCATTTTTTTCGTAAGGAATTTGTTGCTAAATATAGTGTAATTATCTCAGTTTTGAGTTTTTGTCGATGTATGATTTTCGTCAATTTCAATGCTTTGCTTGGGTGGCCAGAAGAAATCACTAGGTCGGGTCAGGAAGTGCGTCATGACCAGTTTTGCCAAAGGTTTCCACTGTTCAAAACGCACCCGGCGTGCGCGTAAGGCTACAATAATCGTCAGAGTGAAACTGACAAACAAGTTGGTCAGGCCAATGAGTAACACACCCAGAAAAGACACTACGATCAAGCCGATATCGGGACCATTGATCGTAATCAGGCCTTGAATAAAGTTGGCAGAGGCAAAGGCAATATGACGAATATCCAGCGGCAGACCGAGAATAAAACCAATGGTGCCCATACTGCCGAGCATGATCCCAAAAATAAAATTACCCGCCAGTGCACCCAGATTACGTTCGATATAATCAGCAAAACGGTAAAGACGCTCTTGCCCCATCAGCTGCGATAAACGCACATGGGCTTTCAGTCGCGGGCCGACTTTGCGATAAACGGCCATATTGTCAAAATAACCGGCCAATAATCCGGACAGGAATAAACATACTCCGGCAATCGCTGCATGTGGAATCGCCAATGAAGTAAACGGATTCAGGTCATGCAGGGTTTTGGCAGCCTTGGCATGATTCATTAAAGGTTCATGCAGCGCAAAATCCCACAGCAGGGTAATCAATGCTGCTACGGGAATTGCAATAGAAATATTGCCCAAAATGGCGACAAACTGGGTGCGGATGATATTTACAATCAGCGCAGCCAGCTCGGCAATTTGAGCCATTTTCGAGCCTTTACGCTGCTGTACGGTAGCAGCCAGTGCAGCGGCAGTCATCGCCGGTTGTTTGGTTGCCACGGTAAAATGCAGCACATGAATCAGCATAAAACCTAGTGAATAGTTCATGCTGTAGCTAAAAGCCTGCATTAACGGAGCCATGGTGAGGCGTGTCATCAGAACTTTTAAGGTGGCCATTGTCGCGATGATGGCACCAGCACCTGCAGCCGATTTATACATGGCCAGAAAGCCTTGCTTGTCGGTACTCACATAATGCTCACCGGTCTTGCTGGCATTTTCAGTGACCTGTAAAGCCAAAAGTTCACTATTGGTGGCCAGCAGGGCCCGCACACTGCGTTCGCTATAAATTGCTTCAGTAATGTCCGCCATAAATAGGCCAATGGATTGATAACGCAGATCATCGTCATCCATGACCATATTCAGCAGAATCTCAACCCGTTCCAGACACTGTTCTAGCAGTGCCAGCATATAGGTCAGGCTGACACTGACGCCAGTCCGCTTGGTAGAACGGCGAATCTTGGCCACGACATCATGACATTGTTCCAGCATCACCAGTGCTTGTGAGGCATCCGGTGGGGTAATCGAATCGACTAGGGTGACTGTGTTGTAACGTTTTTTATATTCCTGAATAAACTCGTTAATCTCACGATTCTGTACCAGAAAAGGAGATTCATATTCCATCAGTTCAGGCTGGGCATTAATAAATTCAGGGTGCAGACCAATACCACTGATCCGGTAAGACAAAATGGTCAATGCCTTGATCAGTTGGTCTTTAATTCGGGTTTTTTCAGGCTGATTGGAATGTCCCTGATTCAGGACTGAAAATAAACGTTGCCAGTCATCTTCATCAAAATAATCCAGCCAGTATTTATCGGTACGCTGATAAAAAACCTTGCGGAATAATTCCTGGAGTTGCTGATGGTCGGGAATCAGCGGTAAGACATGCGCGCCAAGGCGCTGATTCAGCTGGTTCCAGAACCCATCCAGAGACAAAATACCGGTATCGGAAAACAGACCGGTTTGTTTATAGCGGTTAATGATCCGCAGGGTAAAGGTTTGAAGCGTGGCAACCGCATTCGGGGTGAGTAATAAAGCCCGGATAAATGCATTGAATTTCGCTTCGATCTCTTCGGTATTTCTGCTGTCTTCTGGTCTGATTCTTTCAACCAGTTCAATCAGAAGATTTTCATCCAGCACCGCCCGAGGTTGTTCAAGCTGGTGTTGCATGTTTTGAAAAAGATCTAGAAAATTAATATGCATAGGCGAGTTTAAAAGTTACTGAATTCGGTGTAGGGCCAGTTTGGCCAGATTAATCAGGGCCTGACGATATTCGGAGTCAGGTAATGCCTGTAAGGCATCAATTGCAATTTCAGTTTCTTCTGTAGCACGTTGACGGCAATAATCCAGCGCACCAGATTCATTGACAATTTGAATGACCTGTTCCAGATGTTCCGTACCGCCAGTCGCAATACTGCGACGGATGATTTCATGTTGCTCACCGGTGGTGTTTTTCAGTGCCGCAATCAATGGCAGGGTCGGTTTACCTTCCATGAGATCATCACCAATATTTTTGCCGAGCGTGTCCGCATCGGAAGTGTAATCTAAAATGTCATCAATAATCTGGAAAGCATTGCCGAAATGTCCGGCAAAGGTTTTTAAAGGCTGACGGAATTCGTTTTTGTCCGACAAAATGGCAGCACCTTCTGTTGCCAGTTCAAACAGGCGCGAGGTCTTGCCATGAATAATATTCAAATAAGTCGCTTCAGTGGTTTCCGGCTGATGCTGGGATTGTAGTTGCAGCACTTCACCTTCAGCAATTTCACAGGTACCGGTCGAAAAATCTTTGAGCAACACCATGTTGTTCAGATCGACCAGCAAATCAAAAGCACGTGAAATCAGAAAGTCGCCGACCAAAACCGCAGTCTGGTTATTCCAGGTGGCATTGGCCGTCGGGCGGCCGCGACGCAGACCGGATTCATCTACCACATCATCATGCACCAGTGTTGCGGTATGCAGCATTTCAATAATTGCAGCCAGTTTACGGTGCGGTTCTAAATTTTCAGCACCACACGCCTTGGCGGCCAAAAGGCACATAATCGGGCGCATACGTTTGCCACCCGCTTCTACCACATGTTTGCTGACGGCCATCACTAATGCAACTTTTGAGGTAATTCCTTCATTAATGAATGTGTCCATCGCAGCAAAGTCGTTAGCAACAGGAGCGAGAATATCTTGCTTAAAGTCGATGGTCATGTGAAAGAAAACCTCTAGTCTGGTAAATCGCTGGGCGTAGTTTAACAATTTATAACATGAGTGAAACCTAAGAAATGCATAAACTCCACTAAAAATCAGCTTTTTATAGATCTTATGTAGATTCGATCCATATTTCGAGCCATAAAAATCAGGAAAGGTCAGGGGCGTCGCCCTATTCGTCAGGCTGAGTATATTAATCAAACTGGCCGGATTTCTGCTGTATTATTTTGTTGCTGAATATATCTTGAGTATTTGATTTGATAGAAATTATTTAATAGTTAAATAATTAGCGCATCCTGCTCATTATTATTTCAGTAAAATGGCTTGTTGTTTTTTTGAATATCCCTTAAAATCCTCGCCCTTAGATATCCCCCCAGTGGCGTACGTCTTAAGTTCGATATATTCCTTTATCGGCACGACGACACGGGCTTGTTTGGAGTACATTATGTACGCAGTAATCCAAAGCGGTGGTAAACAGCACCGTGTAGTTGAGGGTGAAACCCTTAAAGTAGAATTATTGAAAGCTGAAACTGGCGCGACTATTACGTTTGATGACGTATTGATGCTTGTTAACGGTGAAAGCATTCAAATCGGTGCTCCAGTTGTTGCTGGTGCTACTGTAACTGCTGAAGTAGTTAGCCATGGTCGTCACGACAAAATCCGCATCATCAAAATGCGTCGTCGTAAACACTACCGTAAACAACAAGGTCACCGTCAATGGTTCACTGAGTTGAAAATTACAGCTATTTCAGGCTAATTACGAGGAGTAAATAGACATGGCAACTAAAAAAGCCGGTGGTTCGACTAAGAACGGTCGTGATTCGAATCCTAAGATGTTAGGTGTTAAAGTTTACGGTGGTCAAACTGTAACTGCAGGTAACATCATCGTTCGTCAACGTGGTACTGAATTCCACGCTGGTCAAAACGTTGGTATGGGTCGTGACCATACATTATTTGCTACTGCTGATGGCGTAGTAAAATTCGAAGTGAAAGGTCAATTTGGCCGTCGCTACGTATCTGTTGATGCGTAATTCGCTGAGATAGAAAAAAACCCACAACTTTTGTGGGTTTTTTTATGCCTGAAAATTAATAGGCAGATTAAGCGACATTCCATAATGTAAAAATTGTCCTGAAATCTTCATAATGATGAACAAAAAAACCGATTTCGAATTAATAACAATACAAAAGTTCTTATTTTCTATCATTTTAGCTTTTAATTTTCGTTTAAGATGAGCTATCAAATAAATTGCGATCACGCAAAATATAAGGGTGAAATTATGAATATGCTTCGTAAAACCGTCTGTGCTATGGCTCTGGGTGCAGTGACTTTAGCACCGGTGATGAGTACAACCGTGTTTGCTGCACCTGTGGCAGCTTCGGAGCAACAGGCAACAGACAGTCTGGTCAAGCAGCTCAATCATGTGCGTAGCATGACTGCAAATTTCGAACAAAGCACCAAGGTAACCAATCCAAGAGCGATCCAGAAAAAAGGTTTGACTGCACAACATATGAATCAAACCTTTAAAGGGGTGATGAAAGTTGAGCGTCCGGGTAAATTCTATTGGGAAACGACCGCACCGTCGAAGCAAGTCATTGCAACCACGGGTAAAACCGTATGGATTTATGATCCGGACTTGCAGCAAGCTGTTCGTCAAAGCTTAGATGAGCAGGTTGCCAATACGCCGGCCTTATTGCTGTCAGGAAACACCAGCCAGATTATGCAGTCTTACCGGGTGACTCAGCCAAATAAAGGTAAAACCTATTACACGCTGTATCCTAAAAATACCGATGGTGTGTTTGAAAGCCTGACCATTAGCTTTGGCGCGAACAAAGCACCAAGCTTGATGATCTTGCAGGATTCATTGGGACAAACCACCAATATCAAATTTAGCAATGTAAAAGTAAATAACAGTATTCCAGCCTCTACCTTTAATTTTACCCCACCAAAAGGTACGGACATCATTGATCAATAAGCATCAATATGAACCAACTGAAAAAGCAACCTTTCGAGGTTGCTTTTTTATTGCCAATCATCGGGATTGTTTTGGACAGGCTACAAGGTTCAGCTATATCTAAACACGAGAGCATCTTAGAATAAATAAAAGTCGAGTCAATGAAATTGCAAAATTTTTGGAGCTCAGGATGAAGATTAATCTATTTAAAACTACTGAAATTTACGCTGTTTTATTACTCACTGTAAGTATGTTGGGTTGTCAGCCTCAATCCAGTTCAGTGGCAAAGCTTGCGCAAACAGATCGGGTTGTGCAAATTGAAGCCAAAACCGTTCCAATTAAAGGGGCAGACAAAGTGGTGTGTGAAATAGAAGGTTGTGTACGCTTTGATCTACAGACGGTGGACAGCAATGTTGACTGGATTAATCAATATTTTATTGAGCGCATTCAGCATACTGAGCCTGTTGCATTCACCAAAGTCACCCAGAAAAATCCGAAAAAAGCCAATGAGCCGCATTATCTGGATCAGCGCTTTATGAAGGTGGAATTTGTCGGTCAGCACGCTCATCTGGCGACTTTTGCCTTAAAAAGTTCCAATCTGGCAAGGAATAAAAATGCTTCTCTGAAACATGTAGAATATATCAATTTTGATCTAAAGCAGAGAAAGCGTTTGGCCTTGTCTCAACTATTATTAAATGGCGGTGAGCAGAAATTGCTGAATGCAATGTATCAGGCGAATACTCAATGGCTGAATACGCAAGGGATTCAACAACAGCAGTTAAAATTGAGTGATAACTATTATTTTGACAGGTCTGGTCTGGTGATGGTGTATCCGGCAGGAGAACTAGCTCCCGCAGCAACAGGAATGCCTGAATTAAAAGTGTCCTATGCGGATTTAAATGAAGTGATTCGCCCTGAATATTTAGCCATTTTGCAGCAGGCAGCTTCCTAAATATTGTGCTAATAGGACGCAGCTAGGGTCAGGGTCACTGTATTTTTTGACGTTAAGAGCTTACACTATAGCCAGTTTTTTTCTTCTGCAAAGATTGATTATGATCGACCCGAAATTACTCAGAAATAATATTGAGGCTGTAAATGTAGCCTTGGCAAAACGTGGTGTTCAACTCAATGTTGAAGAGTGGGCATCCCTAGAAGCACGCCGTAAAGAGATTCAGTCCAAGACAGAAACCTTGCAAGCTGAACGTAATGCCGGTGCCAAACAAGTCGGTCAAATTAAAAAAGCAGGTGGCGACGCATCTGAAATCATGACGCGCATGTCTGCGATTGGTGATGAAATCAAAGCGGCTGAAGCAGCTCTGGCTGAACTGCAAGCTGAGCTTGAAGAAAAATTACTGTCTATTCCAAACTTGCCCGATGAAGCTGTGCCTGAAGGTAAAGACGAAAGCGATAATGTGGAAATCCTGAAATGGGGTACACCACGTGAATTTGATTTCGAAATCAAAGATCATACGGATCTAGGCGAAATAATGGGCGGTCTGGAATTTGAAACCGCGACCAAATTAACCGGTTCACGTTTTAGTGTACTAAAAGGTCCATTAGCACGTTTACAACGTGCCATTACCCAGTTCATGCTAAATACGCATACTGATCAAAATGGCTATACTGAAGCCTATGTACCTTATCTGGTCAATGCAGACTCATTGCGCGGTACAGGTCAGCTACCTAAATTTGAAGAAGATCTGTTTAAGCTGCAGGGCGAAAAAGAGTTTTATCTGATTCCGACTGCTGAAGTGCCAGTGACGAATTTCGTACGTGATGAAATTATTGATGCAGACCGTCTGCCACTGAAATATGCAGCGCATACGCCATGTTTCCGTAGTGAAGCAGGTTCTTATGGCCGTGATACCCGCGGTTTGATCCGTCAGCACCAATTCGACAAAGTTGAAATGGTTCAAATTGTGAAGCCTGAAACCTCGATGCAAGTGCTTGAAGAATTGACTGGCCATGCTGAAGGTATCTTGCAAGCACTCGGACTTCCATATCGTAAAATTTTACTTTGTGGTGGTGACATGGGCTTTGGTGCGACCAAGACTTATGACCTGGAAGTTTGGGTACCAAGCCAGAATACTTACCGTGAAATTTCATCTTGTTCAAACATGAGTGATTTCCAGGCGCGTCGTATGAAAGCGCGTTACCGGGCTGATCAGAAGAAAACTGAATTTGTACATACTTTGAATGGTTCAGGTCTGGCCGTGGGTCGTACTTTACTTGCAGTGATGGAAAACTATCAACGCGCTGATGGCTCGATTGAGATTCCTGAAGTATTACGTCCATATATGGGTGGTGCGACTTATATCGACTAATTGTCGATCTCAGCATCCCTAAATGTGCATGAAAATTGCATAGACAGTCAGATTTAAAATTTTGAGGTAGTTCGTGGATATTTTTCCAATCTCGTTAAAGTTGCAACAGCAACCTTGTCTGATTGTCGGTGGTGGACATATTGCATACCGTAAAGCACTTCTTCTACAAAAAGCAGGTGCGATCATTCATGTCATTGCGCCTGAAATTGAAGAGAGTCTGCTGCGAATTGTGCAAAATAGCCAAGGACAATATGTCCAAGCCGCTTTTCATCCTGAAGTTGCATTACGTTCATATCGACTGGTGATTGCAGCGACTGACGATGCAGAGACCAATCGTCAGGTCTTTGAACTGTGTGAAGCGGAAAATGTTCTGGTCAATAGCGTTGATGATCCGCCGCATTGCCGCTTTATGGTGCCAGCGATTATTGACCGTTCGCCATTGGTCATTTCGGTCGCATCGAATGGTACGTCGCCGGTATTATCGCGTCAGATCCGTACCCAACTGGAAACGACTATTCCGCATGGAATGGGCAAGCTGGCTGAATTTTCAGGAAAATGGCGCAGTGCGGTTAAGGCTAAAATTGTCAATCCGGATGAACGCCGTATTTTCTGGGAAGATTTATATGCCAGTTCGCTAAAAGAACAGGTGTTCAACGACAATATCGCGGAAGCAGATCGCCTGATTGAGCAGGCCTTACAGGAATGGCAACAGCCGAAAGGTGAAGTCTACTTGGTCGGTGCGGGTCCGGGTGATCCAGAATTGTTGACCTTAAAAGCCTTGCGTTTAATGCAGCAAGCCGACGTGGTCATTTACGACCGACTGGTTTCAGCGCCAATTATGGAGCTGTGCCGCCGCGATGCGGAAAAGATCTATGTCGGTAAGGCACGTTCCAATCATGCGGTTCCGCAAGACGGGATTAATGCCTTGTTGGTGAAATATGCCAGTGAAGGAAAGCGGGTTTGTCGTCTGAAAGGCGGTGATCCATTTATCTTCGGGCGTGGCGGTGAAGAGATTGAAGAACTTTTTGCGGCAGGTGTCACTTTTCAAGTGGTTCCAGGGATTACCGCAGCTTCAGGCTGTTCAGCCTATGCCGGCATTCCTTTAACCCATCGTGATTATGCGCAAAGTGTGCGTTTTCTGACAGGTCACTTAAAAGAAGGCTCACCCGAATTGCCTTGGAGTGAGTTGGTCTATGAAAACCAGACCTTGGTGCTTTATATGGGACTGGTGGGACTGGAGAAAATCTGTGCAGAATTAATCGCTCATGGTCAGCGAGCCGATATGCCGGTGGCCTTGGTTTCTAAAGGTACGACGCCTGAACAGAAAGTTGTAGTAGGAACGCTTGCAGATATTGCATCGAAGGTATCCGAACATCAGATTCAGGCACCGACTTTGACCATTATTGGTGAAGTCGTACGCTTACGTGAACAATTGCAATGGCATGAGCGAGGATAAGCAAAGCATTGCTTTGCCCGAGCGCAAGATGAAGGCTGTGCCTGAAGTAAGAGGATAAGCAAAGCACTGCTTTGCCCGAGCGCAAGACGAATGTCGTGTCTGAATTAAATATATTGAGTGAGTAAGCTGTGATCCACGTTGTTTTATATGAGCCTGAAATCCCTGCAAATACAGGCAATATCATTCGTTTGTGTGCTAATACAGGAGCGCAGTTGCATCTGGTCAAACCGTTGGGTTTTGAACTGGATGACAAAAAGCTGAAACGTGCCGGTCTGGATTATCACGAATATGCCAATATGCAGATTTGGGAAAATATCGAAGACTGTCTGGCCGATCTGGCAAGTAAAGGCATTGGGCTGGATGCCATCTATCCATTGACCACCAAAGGTTCTGAAACACCGCACACTTCGGATTTAAACCGTCCTGTGGCCTTGTTAATGGGTCCGGAAACTCGTGGTCTGCCTGAATATGTTCGTCTGATGTTTCCGCAAAAGCATTGGATTCGTTTACCGATGGCAGAAAACTCCCGAAGTTTGAACCTGTCGAATGCCACAGCAGTGATTGTGTATGAAGCTTGGCGTCAGCAGGGTTTTAAAACGCTTTAAGCGGAAATTTGTGATGATTCTAAAAGCTGCCTTTGGGTGGCTTTTTTATTTTGTGTAACAAATAGATAAACTGCTTTTCACTTCATTGTATGCTTGAGTTTATAACTTCATCAAATATAACAAAAGGTGCTGCTTTGAAGCCTCTATTAAAACTTGTCATCGCATGTTGCCTTGAAACTATTGCGGCTTCCGTCAGTGCGGAAGAGGACAGAGCCGCCATATCGGCAACAAAGGAAGTTCAGCCCATTACTCAGGCAGAAATACAGCAGGGTTTGCTTAACATGCAAAAACGCTTAGATGCGCGTATTGAAAAATGGGGGCAGAGCCTGAATTCAGATGATTTTCAATGGACCTGGCGGGGGCGTAAATTAAAGCCCGCCAAGCGTGAGGAAGTCTGTGATATTTTTCAGGATGTCGTCGATGAAATGTATCAACTGGCTATCAAAAATAGAGCCCGTTTAGGTCCGGAAGAGCAAAAGTTATTGTCTAATCGCAGTCTGTTTATTGAGAAACTGGGTTATGAAAATAATCGAGTTAATACCCAGATGGGTTTTGATTGCTATCTGCGTTAGTAAAATCAAAACATGACAGACATAAAAAAGGCGCATGAAGCGCCTTTTTTATTTGAATTGAAAAGATATTATTTATCGTCAAATTCATTGTGCTGAGGAGCTGGGTGCTTGAAGCCTTTGGTTTTATAACCCAAGTACAAGATACCGCCAAATGCCCAGATCAGACCATATTTAAGCGAAGCTTCATCGACTTCTAGCCACAATGCAAAGACTGAAATGAAGCCAAGTAAAGGAACAACGACAAAGTTCATGATCTCTTTAGCACTCTTGGTACGACCATCACGTAATGCATAACGTGAAATCACCGACAAGTTGACGAAACTGAATGCAGTTAAGGCACCAAAGCTGATCAAAGACACCACAAAATCAAGATCCATAAAGCCAGCAGTTAAAGCCACTGCACCAGCGATCAGGATGTTGTATGAAGGTGTATAGTTTTTCGGGCTAATATGACCGAAGATCTTCTTGTTGATTACGCCATCACGACCCATTACATACATCAGACGTGATACACCCGCATGTGCTGAAATACCAGAAGCCATAACTGTCACAATCGCGAAGTAAAGTACGACTGTTTTAAACGCCACGCCACCGACAGCTTGTAAAATATCCGGCTGTGTTGCAGCGATATCTTCAAAGTAAGTTTTTGGATCATTCGGGAAGAAGATCTGCATGAAGTAAGTACTGATGATAAAGATGATACCTGCCAATAATGCAGTCAAGAAAATCGCTTTAGGTAAGGTTTTTTCGGTATCTTTAGTTTCTTCAGCAAGAGAACTTAAGGAGTCAAAACCTGTGAATGAGAAGCACAGTAAGGTTGCACCGGTAATCAGGGCAGCAACAGAAGTAAACTCATTCCAGAATGGCTCTAAACTCCACAGTTGGTACTTTGCATCGACCAGTGTGCCGTCTGCATTTACGCCACCTTCCAGAAGTTGGTAAACCATCCAGGTGAAGTATGCAATGACGCCCAATTGTACGAATACAATCATACTGTTGAAGTTGGCAACAAATCTCGCACCACGAAGGTTAATCGCGGTCATAAAGGCGGTTAAACCAATGACCCAAACCCAATGGTTCATGTCTGGGAAAAGTGCTTCCAGATAAATCACCGCCAGAATGATATTGACCATTGGCGATAACAGGTAATCCAGCAAGGATGACCAACCCACCATGAAACCTACGTTCGGGTGGATGGATTTTTGCGCATAGGTATAGGCCGAACCCGAAGAAGGGTAGCGACGAATCATATGACCATAGCTCAAGGAGGTTAACAAAATTGCAATCAGTGCAAAAATGTAAGAGGTAGGAACGTGGAAGTTACTTTCTTCAGATACCAGACCAAATGTATCAAACAAGGTCATGGGTTGAATATAAGCTAAACCAATAATAATGATGTGCCAGAGTCCTAGCGTTTTTTGCAGTTTAGCTGCCGATTGAGTCCCAGAGATATTAGTCAACGGCGTTATCCTCTTAATCGTTGATCAAGGATCAGTCATATTTATAAGGATCGTTTGAGACGAACGATCCCCCCTACAGTTTTCTATAAAAGTCCGCCAATCTACTTGAAAAGAACGGCTTTTGCTAGCTATTTTTTTGACTTTTGTCCTGCATAAAATGTGCCATTCAAAAAAGAAATCGAATTTTTTCTTATGCAAGATAAAAGCCTGATGTTTAAAAAAACATCAGGCTAGAATTTCGGCTATATTGGCTTATTTTTCAGTAATTACCAAGCCTTTTTTAAGATAGATTTTAAATCTTCCAGGGTAGCTTCTTTCGGGTTATAAATGATGGAACCATCATTCAGGGCTTTCTCTGCCACTTCATCGAGCTGGGCTTCAGAAATCTTACCGGTTTCACGTAATGTGCGCGGTAATTTGGTGAGACTGTAAATCCGGTCACGCATGGTTAGAATCGTTGCAATAGTTTTGTCAGCACGTAGATGCGCCGGCGTTTGTGCATAAATATCGGCACCCGCCAAAGGCAGGAGCAGATCTGCGATTTTATCGCCATTGACCTCTTTGTTGTATTCCAGCACATAAGGCAGGAATAAGTTCATGCATAAACCATGCGGCAGGTGTACCACTGCACCCAATGAGTGCCCCAATGAATGCACAATGCCGACCATCGAGTTGGAAAATGCAATTCCTGCCATGGTCGATGCCTGTGCCAGTTCCAGACGGCCTTGTGCATCGGAAGGGTTGTCCAGCACATTAAATAGATGGGCACTGATCTTCTTAACTGCTGCAGTCGCATAAGCATCCGAAATTGGATTGGCTGCCATGCAGGTATAAGCTTCAACCGCATGGGTCATCGCATCCATTGCGGTCATGGCGGTTAAATGCGGCGGCAAGGTCTGGGTCATGCGGGGATCCAGAATCGCAGCATGCGGCATCAGGTAATAAGAGGCGAACGGCATTTTGACGTTCTTTTCAGTGTCCGACACGACAGCGACCATGGTCACTTCTGAACCTGTACCAGACGTGGTTGGAATCACAAAAAACGGTTTCAGCGGTTTAGGCAGGTTGTGAGCACCTGAATATTTCAGCAGGTCATCACCGCCTTCAGAGACCAAAATATTGGTTGCCTTAGAGGTATCAATGACTGAACCTCCGCCCACAGCAATGATCGCGTCGCAATGATTTTCGCGATACAGCTTTGCCGCACTGCGCACTGTACCCAAGCTAGAGTCGGGTGGTACATCATCAAAAATCGCTACAATTGCAGCATCTGCCATTTCAAATGCAGCTTCAATTGGTGCCAACAAATTGTTGGCACGGACGCCTTTGTCGGTAATGATGAGCGGACGTTTGGCCCCCAAAGTCGCAAGTTCAAACGGAATATGTTCTAACGCGGCATGACCGGCAATCACTTTGACCGGACAGAAAAATTCATAATAAGGTTTAGCCATGTTATACACTCCGTTTCAAATAGGATTGAGCGATTTTCAGATAAATACTGCTCGCTTCGCTTAGTTTTTCTTTTAGGCTCAGATTGCTTGGATATTCTTTAACTGCCAGTTGTGCCACCATTTTCGGCAAAATCAGTGCTTCCATTTTATTCAGGCAACGTACCAGACGAATGGCATTAGAAATATCGCCATCAGCAATCATGCGGTCATTGGCAAAAGCCTGTGAGGTACTTTCCTGAAAAGAAAATACCAAAAAGGCATGATGCAGATGTTTAAAGGTAATGGTCAGATCGGGCGCTTTTTCCAGATTTTTGACCAGTTCCAGTTGTTTGTCCTCAGTGACCCGCGCCACAAAGGCCGGGCCATGCGGAAAGACTTTCATGGAAAGAGTAAAATTTTCTGGAAAGTGGGCCACTTCCTGTTTGATTTCTTCATCCACCTGGCTTGCCATGACCAGACCTCGGCCAATCACATCCATCATGAGTTTGACATAGGCAAGCTGCAAAGCGGGTTTTACGGATTTAGTCGCAATCACGTGATGATCCCTATCTCAATATTATTAGTTTAGAGTAAATACTCTAATTTATTTGGGGTTGAAATGCAAAGGCTTTATCTTTGCTCGACAGTTACTTGCTTAAAGTACCCGCTGTGACGCAAAGTTTCAATAATTTCAGTGCACAACTGGCTGAATTGGGGTGGTTGTTCGAGCAAATCACTCATGCGTACCATTTCCAGTCCTGCATAGCCACAAGGGTTAATGGTATTGAATCCGCTTAGGTCACAATCCAGATTTAGGGACAAACCATGATAGCTACGGCCTTTGCGAATTTTAAAACCAAGTGAGCCAATTTTGCGTTCAGCGACGTAAACCCCGGGGGCATCCGGTTTGGCATAGGCATTAATGCCATATTTTTTTAGCAATTCGATCATCAGGTTTTCAGCATAAGACACCAGCGTGCGCACATTCCAGCCCAGACGATTCAAGTCAAACATGAAGTAAGCCACCAATTGACCGGGACCATGCCAGGTCACCTGACCACCACGATCGGTCTGAATCACCGGAATGTTGCTTGGTATTAAAATATGTTCCGGTTTTCCTGCCTGACCTTGAGTGAGTACATCCTGATGTTGCAAAATCCACAATTGATCCGGGCTATGTTCATCACGGGTTTCCGTAAATGTTTTCATTTCCAGAAAACGATCTTCATAAGGTGTGAGGTCGTGATATTGACGAATGATCAGCTCGGGCTTTTGCAGCACATCAGTCACAGGGAGTGTCCTTGGTAATTATAAAAACTGATCATAATTATAATGACTTCGGCATGAAATAGGGGCGAGATCAGCAATATTTAAGCGTTAGCTCAGCTTTGAATGAGCATAAAAAAACACGCCCGAAAGCGTGTCTTTTTCATTTTCGATTAGAGTGCGGTTTTAATCAGCGGGCAGGCGGCCAAATCTGCATACACTGCATGCACCTGTTCCAGTTCCAAAAAACGCAGTTGTGCAGTAATGGAATGATATTTGCCAGTACGTGATGGTGTAATACTGACGCTATCACCTTCAAAATCTGGAAAATGTTTTAGAAAAATATCGATGACAGCGTGACGTAATTCATCGCCCGCCAAGCCAATCAATTTAATTGGATAATCCATAGGGAAAACCCAAAGATGTTCTTGAAGTTCACGAGATGGTGTACGGTCTAACATGGTAGTCCCCCTGATTTGAAACGCCTGCAATCATGCAGGCGTTTGGGTCTGTCTTGGCTACTTAAGTGGAGACTGATGATTAAATTTCAAGTCTCCAGAATAAGCATCAAATCTTAATCATTCTCAAGGAATGAGCGTAAGTGTTCTGAACGCGATGGATGGCGAAGTTTACGTAGTGCTTTCGCTTCAATCTGACGAATACGTTCACGTGTTACGTCAAACTGTTTGCCTACTTCTTCCAAAGTATGGTCGGTCGGCATGTCGATACCAAAACGCATTTTCAGGACTTTGGCTTCACGTTCAGTCAGGTTTTCCAGAACTTCACGTGTTGCTTCTTTTAGGCCTTCAGACGTTGCAGCATCAATTGGTGACGTGATGTTGCTGTCTTCAATGAAGTCACCCAGATGCGAATCTTCATCATCACCGATTGGTGTTTCCATCGAAATCGGTTCTTTGGCGATTTTCAGTACTTTACGTACTTTAACTTCGTCCATTTCCAGACGTTCACCCAACTCTTCAGGAGTCGGTTCACGACCCATTTCCTGTAGAAGCTGACGAGATACACGGTTGATCTTGTTGATCGTTTCAATCATATGTACCGGAATACGAATGGTACGGGCCTGATCCGCAATCGAACGGGTGATTGCCTGACGAATCCACCAAGTTGCATAAGTCGAGAATTTATAACCACGACGGTATTCAAACTTGTCTACGGCTTTCATAAGACCGATGTTACCTTCCTGGATCAAATCCAGGAATTGCAAGCCACGGTTGGTATATTTCTTCGCAATCGAAATGACCAGACGCAAGTTCGCTTCAACCATTTCTTTCTTGGCACGACGCGCTTTGGCTTCACCGACGGCCATACGTTTGGCAATATCTTTAATGCCTTTTACATCAAGGCCAAGCTCTTTCTCGATATCGGCAATTTTTTGCTGGAAAGCCAATACGTCTGGACGTACTTTTTCCAGATAAGCTTTCTGGTCTGCAGGTGTTTTCGCGATCTGCTCATCTAACCAGGCTGGATTCGATTCTTGACCTGGGAAGCTGGTACGGAACTGGGTGCGGTCCATACGGCCACGACGTACTGCATAACGCATCACTTCACGTTCTGCACCACGAATCTGGTCGTGTGTACCACGAATCATTTCAGAAATGATATCGAATAGACGCGGGGTGAATTTGAACATCATGAATACAGTTGCAAGTGCCTGAAGCGCTTCTTCAGCCTGTTTGCTGTCACGGCCATGTTTTTCAATGGTTGCTTTGGTATTCAACCATGCATTTTCCAGTTCAGTAAAACGCGCTTTGGCAATTTCAGGATCTGGACCAGAATCTGCTTCTGACTCATCATCAGAATCTGCTTCTTCTTCCTCTTCATCATCGTCCAGTTTTACGTCTTTGGTCGATTTTTTCGAGTCAGTCTCATCTTCAGCAAGAACCGCTTCTTCTTCTAGAACTTCAGGAATTTCTTCATCTGATTCAGGATCTAAATAACCTGATAAAAGGTCAGCGAGACGGCGTTCGCCCGCTTCATAATCTTTGTATTCTTGCAGTACCACTTCTACCGCATTCGGCCAGTAAGCAATCGAGTGCAAAACATCACGAATACCTTCTTCGATGCGTTTTGCGATGCTGATCTCGCCTTCACGAGTCAGGAGTTCTACTGTACCCATCTCACGCATATACATACGTACAGGGTCAGTGGTACGACCTGGCTCGTTTTCTACCGATGCAAGTACGGCTGCAGCTTCTTCTTCTGCAACTTCATCCGCCGCTTCTGCAGTATCTTCGAACATCGTATCATCAGATTCAGGCGCGCGATCATGTACCGGAATACCGACGTCATTCAGCATCTGAATGATATCTTCAATCTGCTCGCTTTCTGTGATGGAGTCCGGCAGATGATCGTTAACCTCAGCGAAGGTTAAATAACCTTGTTCTTTGCCTCGGCTAATCAGAGCCGCTACTTGAGAAGTAGGGGAAGTCATATCGCTCATCTTTTGCTTACTCTTCGTTGAATCTGTGGCAGTAAAAAACCGTACAAGGCTGCACGATTTAAGCTCGTTAAATTTAGTGAATAGCCTATATATTTCATCAGGGAATTCAGCATGAAAGCTGTCTGATAAAATATTTAAAATGAAATTCAGTAATTTAAGATGGGGGTGAATTTGTTGTTTTCAAGTTCATCCCATGCGTGTCTGTTTATGACTCAAAAAAGGAGAGTCAAAAAACATAAGGACGCAGGGTGGATTATATCATGGCACACAATTGAGACAGAAAAAACCCCTAATTACAAATTAAAAATACGAAAATCCAAATAAAACTTGACTTGTTATTTTAGGCACGATAAATAGCGCTTAAATCCTTTTACATTTTTCACTCATGAGGAAGTTTTAGTGTCTTCTACAGATTTTGAACTAGATGATAACTTCGGTGAAGATGATGTTAATTTCGATGAGGCTTCTAGCAAGCTCAGTGCTAAAGAGTCGTTGGAAAAACGTCGTCTGATCGATGATCTACTGACCCAACGTCGTTTAGAGCGCGAACTCAAAGATTTTGACTATGACTTCGACGATGACGACGATTTTGATGACGAAGATTAACGAATTCGGATTTAGCATAGTCTGAATAAATGCTATGCTAAACCTTTCGGTTTTCTAAGTTTGGATGTTAGATGAGTGCTTTAGATTTAGACCTGTTGAGTGAATATCTAGATGGTGACCAAAATGAACATGGTCTAGATTTCGCGGCAACCCATGGTTTCTTATGTGCTATTGCAGTAGGCCCAAAATTCGACAAATGGTTAGACGAACTTTTTGATAGTAATCAAAAGAAAGTGCCTGCAGAAATCATCACTCAGGTGCAAGCATGGTTAGAGTCTATTCGTCAAAGCTTAGCCAATGAAGAAGGGATTACGTTCCCATTTGAAATTGAAGAAGCAGACACTGAATCAAGCCTGGGTGACTGGAGTGTGGGCTTTGTAGATGCCATGTTCCTGAACGAAGACGCTTGGTTTACTGAAGAATTTGAAGAACAACTGGTGGATTTAACCCTGCCAATCATGGTCTTTAGTGGCATTGATGATGAAGATCCACAAATGGAAACTTTCCGTCGCAATGGCCAGTTAATGGACGAGCTTGCAGAAGAAATTCCAGAAAACTTAAATGAATTGTATCTGATGTATCACACTCCAGAATAATTCATAAAAAAAGCACCGCAGGGTGCTTTTTTTAGCTTTGGCCTTTTTGCATCTTTGAGATTTACTCGATCCTATTTTCTTTCTAGGCCTGTACGCTTGGCCAGACTATAGCGGGCATAAGCATTGTAGGCGATATGGAACACCAAAACATGTAAGGCAATACTTGCAGCCACTAGGAATGAATTTGTTCCTCTTCCTGTATAGGTGATGGTTCTATAAATCTCATCTGTCTGCGGGTTCATCCAGATGACCACTACTAAAAAGATAAACCCGAATGTCATAGCAATGATAGTAGAGCCCCAGACCAGTTTGCTTTTCTCTTGCTGAGTCGGCAAACGAAGTTCTTTCTTAACAAAGTATCGGGCACTGAGAAAGGCAGAAGCAATCAGGGCAGGAATCAGCAGAATGGCGCCCAGATTGAATACATAGATGAATATGCCTACCAATAGAACCAAGGTCAGATAAACGGTGGCAAAATATTTAAGATAATGCGACATCGTTTTAATCTCCTTAAGGGATCTTCCCTCAGGATGGACGATTTTTACGCTGCTGTCTACGGTAGAAAATCCAGATAATAATTACCGCAACAATGGCAATAATCACATAACTGACTTTACTGAAAATTTGCTGCATCAAATGCTGGTTTTCGCCAAAATAAAATCCGACACAGGCCAAAAATGTAGTCCAGATGAGGGTTCCAAGTGCGCTATAGAACATAAATTTCCAGAAGGGCATATGACTCATGCCGGCAGGAATGCTGATCAGCGAGCGGACGGCAGGAATCATGCGGCCAAAAAACACAATCCGGTGACCATAATGCTCAAACCAACTGAGTGATTTTTTCACATCCTCTGATTTAATAAATAAATATTTGCCATAACGATCGACAAATTTAAAAATAGAATCATGGTTAAATTTATAGCCAATCCAGTATAGCAAGGCGGCTGCTAGTAGAGAGCCGATACAGCCGGACATGATGACCCCGAAGAGTATTAACTCGCCCTGAGAGGCGGAATAGCCCGCGGAAGGCATAATAATTTCGGAAGGGATTGGCGGGAAGACATTATCCAGGAACATGAGCAGGGCAATGCCCCAGTAGCCCAGTTGCTCCATGACGGAAATAATCCATTCGGTCAGATTCATATGATTGGCAAAATAAAAAATACTGCCTGTATCCTAAGCAGTATTTTTTGTGCGGTAAAGTCTTGGAATATAAATGATCAGACAGAATCAGCTATGTGTCAGGGTATAAATATAAACTTTACGTAAGAAATAGGCCAAGCAGATCGGCAAAATACTCAACAGGATAAAATGCATGATGCTGGTATTGATATGGTAACCAATGAAAAGCGCCAAGATCGCGCCAATAACGGTTCCCAAGATAACGACGAACAGATGTGACTGCTGTTCAAGCTCTTCAGAAATTTGATGAAGCCGTTGCAGCTTTATATTTTCTTTTGGTTGAAATTGAACCAGATTGTCTGAATCTCGAGCAAGTGAGCCTGCCATTTTATATTCCTTTTCAAGTAAAAATTTCAGTTAATAATGAAAGACTTAGCTTGTAAATCACCGTATCATTAGACTAACAATCTTGTTTGGAAAAAAATGAGGTTCTTGGTAAGGAATTGGTAAGAGTTTTATTACTGTTGTAATTTTTATGTAAACAAAAAACCCTCCGAAGAGGGTTTTTATATATTTCATTACAAAAGGCCAGATTAGAGGCGTTTGCGTTTTGCTGCTAAAATTTGTGATTGACGCATACGGAAACCTTCTTTTTGTTTCTCCGAGGTTTTGTCAATACAGTACACACAAGAGACACCATGTTCATAACTTGGGAGGGCAACTTCTTCTGGAAGTAAAGGCCAGCCACACGCATGACACTTGGTGTTTTGGCCTTCTTCAACACCGTGCGTTACGGCAGTACGACCATCAAACACGAAGCATTCACCTTCCCACATGCTTTCTTCAGCCGGGGTTTCTTCCAGGTATTTTAGAATGCCGCCTTTCAGGTGATAAACTTCAGTGAAGCCTTCTTGAAGAAGTAAAGAGGTTGATTTTTCACAACGAATACCACCTGTACAGAACATCGCAATCTTCTTGTCTTTGTGCTGTTCCAGATTATTTTTCACGTATTCAGGGAATTCGCGGAAGCTTTCAGTTTTCGGGTCAATTGCGCCTTTGAAAGTGCCGGCTTTGTATTCGTAATCGTTACGTGTATCGACCAGAATCACGTCATCACGTGCAATCAGTTCGTTCCATTCTTTCGGATCAAGATAGTGACCGACTAAATCACGCGGTTTTACTTCCACACCTAAAGTTACGATTTCTTTTTTTAATTTAATTTTCATCTTACGGAATGGCTTTTCAGAACTGTCAGATTCTTTGTATTCCATTTCGTTAAAACCTTCATTTAGAAGGAACTGGTGAATTTGATCAATCGATGCACGGTCGCCTGCAACCGTACCGTTAATGCCTTCACCTGCCACAATCAGAGTACCGCAAAGGTTGATGGATTTTACCAGGTCCAGAAGACGTTGCTGAAGATCGGCAGGATCTTGAACTTCTTTGAATTGATAAAGTGCGGCAACAACCCAACCAGTCGTCGCTTGCTGTTCTACAGGTGCAAGCTGTTCTACAGTAGCGTTCATGGAATACTCCAACGTAGCATGATAATTTGAAAGGCGCATATTTTAGCTTGATTCGAGTGAATAAGCGAGTAAAACGCAAGTCTTTTAACAGGCTTCAATTCATGGGAGAGAGCGTGTATAGTCATGCCCGACCCAGGATTTTGTGCAGTGATGCAGATACTGAAAGTTGCAGTATCTTTGGAGTGTGTTTTGAGTTCAGATCGTCGTATTGCGTCTTTAACCCCATGTGCAGGGCGTTGTTCGACCGTATTTGGTGATGCGGTATGTCGTGGTTGCCGCCGTTTTAATCATGAAGTGATTCACTGGAATACGTATAGTGCTGAGCAGCATCGAGCTGTGTGGCAGCGACTGGATGCACAGCTGGATCAGATTCTGGTGCCATTGTTACCGCATGCCGATCTTGTCAAAGTGCAGGCCTTTGTGCTGTCGAAACGGGTGCGCTTGCGTGATGATGCTTCCAAAGGGCGCAAGCTGTATCATGCTTTAAAGCTCTGTGAAAAAAATCGGCATTTTACCGACGATAGTGGTTTAGGCATCCATTATAAGCAGGTGCGTCCGCTCTGGGACGAGTTTGAGCGCCGGATCTTGGCCTTGGCTACCGCCAGTTATGATCTGGCTTTTCTGCGGGCAGATGGCATCAGTCAGCATCTGATTCATATACAAGAGGAGGACTAAGTCCTCTTTTTTATACACAAAAACAACAATAGCTGAGGGAATGGCATGAATATTAGTGAATATTTCTTATATTGTCTGGCTGTTGTGGTGATGATCGCTACACCTGGCCCAGTGATGTTGCTGGTGGCCAGTGCCGGTTTAAAAGGTGGTTATGCGGCGGCTTTAAGAACCATTTTTGGTACCAATTTCGCCTCTCTGGTGTTAATTGCCTTATCGGTATTGAGTCTAAAAGGTTTGTTGGTCATTAATGTGCAATGGCTGGATGCGATCAAGCTGCTGGGCTGTTTATATATTGGCTATCTGGGCTGGCAGATTTTCCGTGAAGTTATTTTTAAGCAGCAGGAGCAAGCTCAGGAGAATCTAGTTCCTGTGCATGGTGGTTTTCGACAAGGTTTTTTGGTTGGTATTTCTAATCCGAAGGACATTATTTTCTTTGCGGCTTTTTTCCCGCAGTTTATCGGGATTACTCCTGATCTTGATTTAAGTTTAATTATTTTGACTTTGAGCTGGATTCTCCTGGATTTTCTGACTTTGTCTGTGGTGTATTTGGGTTTCAACCACTTATCCCATTCTCGACTCTATCCACATTTGCTGGCATTGTGCGGCATGATTCTGCTCATGATTGCAGGGTACGGAATTTATCAAATCCTGATTTAAAAATGTACAGCATACTTGGACTGTTCCTGCCTGGCATATCCTGCAAAAATCATGCTAAGGTGAAATCAAATAAAAATTGAACAGATTAGCATGTCCAGAACAGTACCATCGCCAGATCGTCCATTTTCCCCGCTGTTATTTATTCAACCTGCTGTGATTCAAATTCTTCAAATCATTGGGCTGGCGCTGATCGCTGTCAGTATCGTGTATCTGCTGGCAGCAAACTGGTGGATGTTGCCCAAATTTGTCCAGCTGTTTATTCCTCAAATTTTATTGCTGGGTTCAGCATTGCTGAGTGTGCGTTTCACTGCGCGGGAAAAGTTAAGACAAAGTCTGGATACTGTATCGGGTCTAATGCTGGGCTTAAGTCTGGCCGTGATTGGACAGATTTATCAGACTGGTGCTGACAGTTATCAGTTATTTCTGCTTTGGGCTTTGCTGTTGCTGCCTTGGCTGTATCGGCCGAATATTGGGATCTTTGCATTATTTTGTGTGGTCAGCCAACTAGCACTCTATTTTTATTTTAAACAAAGCTTTTGGCTGGTGCGTGCTGAAACTCTTTATCTGCTCAGTCTGAATCTTTTGACTGGGCTAAGTATGATCTATGCCTTACGTTATTATCCGGTTTTGCGCTATCTGTTTATCGCCGTCGTGGTGCTCATTTCGGTAGTTAGTATGTTCCGGTTTGTCGACTCGGATTCGATCTGGTATTTGGCTTCGGTGCTGGTTCTGCCTATTTTATTCAGTGCTTATTTCTATACCCGAAAGCAACAGCTTGAAACCAGCTTACTGGTTGCTGGCCTGGCACTGAGTTTTAGTATTCTGATTTTTGATCTCACTGAGCAATATTTACAGGATTCAGCCTCCGGCTTATTGGTATTGGCTTTGTTGATATTCAGTTGGTTTGCAGCTATTACAGGTTTGCTGATCAAGCTGTTGCCCAAGAGCCGGTTTTCGGTCATTCCATTGGCCTTGGGCGCATGGATTGCTGGTGTGATCTTGGCCATGCTGTTGCTGACCTATTGGGGAAATTTTTCGATTCTGATGGGAGTCATTTTTATCGCAGTCGCCTGGTGGTTGATTCGTAGCAAGCCCTCAGTTTTTCTGCGGCAATTGGCTTATTGTTTGTGGGTGTGCGGTCAGGCCGCGGTATTGATTCATACCCAATTACTCACAGAGAGCCTATTGCTGATCTGGCTGATACAGGTCGGCATTACGCTGTTGACTATCATAAGTCGTATGCACTGGCTGGTGGTGCTGTTACAACTGTTACTTTCCCACGTGCTTGGAATTGCAGTTCTGGTCGAGCAACATGCATTTTTTCAGGATCAGCGCTTGCTGACGTGGATCATGCTGCTGAATTACAGTGTTCTGACTGTGGCTTTGATTACTGCGAGATACTGGCTCGCTTCAGCTTATGCCAAAAGCGTGAATTTATGGATGATCAGTATTTTGGCGGTGACGGCTATTTTTCAATGCCTGCTGCAATTTGGTGTAGCTCGGCAATTGCAGCCACGCGGTATAGATGAAGCGATTATTTTCTATATTTTGCCAGCGCTCTGGCTGTTGAGTTTTGTTGGAATTCATCTCAAGCAATTTTCATGGATTCAACTCTGGCTGATTCCTGCCGTGGGAATTCTGATGATTGCATTAGGTTACTTTGAAATTTTTATCATTCTGGTATTTATGGCCTGGGCAATGGTGAATCAACAACGATTGATGCAAGCCTTGACCATTTTGCTACTGATCTTCTGGTCATGGTTGCTGTATTACAATCTGGGACTAAGTTTTTTATTTAAAAGTGTCAGTATTTTTGCCTCAGGTGTGCTGGTGTTGCTTCTGGCTTATGTGTTGAGTTCACCGAAGTTTCAGCTGAAAGCAGGAGTAACCTCATGATGAAAAAGTTTATGGCGCTGCATCTGAGTATTTTTAGCATTGCCTTATTTATGGGATTGATCATTCAGCATGAATGGCATCTGGCCAAAAGTGAGAGTATCTTTGTCGAGTTGGCACCAGTCGATCCGCGTTCGATCCTGCAAGGGGATTATATGGTACTGAACTATGATCTGCATTTTAGCGCAGTGGCAGCGGGGAATGGTTCCGAACAGCCAGTTTCTGACATCCGGACTGAAGATTTTAAAAATCAATCGCATGTGATGAGTTATGTGCAGCTGGATCAGCAGCGCAGAGTTATCAAAACCAGTTTTGAACAAAGCACATTAAATCAGTCGGAACGTTCAGCCCGATTAATTCTGAAAAACCCACACAATACTTTTGAGGCTTTATATCCTGCTGCCAATAGTTTCATGTTCGCCGAAGGTCTGGAGCCTTGTTATCGTAATGCCAAATTTGCAGAGCTGAAAGTAAAGGAAAATGGCAAGGCCTTGTTAGTTGATTTGCTGGATCAACAATTAAAACCTTTAAACTGTGAAAGCTCTAAAAGCTGGCGAGAGGACAGTTAAACAGGTCAATATTCCAGTATTAAAAAAGCTCGCGATGTGCGAGCTTTTGGGTATCTGGTCTGATCAGATTATGCGACTTGTACCGGAATACAGTTGGCAGTGTGGCTGACTGTATTGTTTGGGGTAGCATAAACCAAACGAGGCTGATGGGCATTCGCTTCAGCTTCAGTGAAATCGCCAAAGGTTGCAATAATCACGATATCACCTACATCGGCCTGATGCGCAGCACCACCATTCACTGAAATGATGCCTGAATTATCTTCGCCACGAATTGCATAAGTTGCAAAACGTTTACCATTGGTCACGTTCCACACATGAATTTCTTCGTATTCACGAATGCCAGCCAAATCCATCAAAACGCCATCAATTGCACATGAACCTTCATAGTGTAGTTCTGCATGTGTAACGTGAGCGCGGTGAATTTTGCATTTTAATAAACGAGATAGCATGGCTAGCGTCCCCTGAGTTGACCTAAGAGTTTGATCATTTGGTTAAATCAATCTTGCTTGCTGTATGGTGAACAATCGAGCAAACGCATTTTGCGCTTAAATAAACTTTCTGGCAAGCGGAATTGTCCAGCAATTTTTTAATGTTTAGTTCGGCTTATATGCGTTGATTTGATTCATGGCTTGCTGTACTTCACCATTCACCAGCATTTTTGTGCGGGCGAGGGCATGGGAAATTGCATCATCCATTAAGTTCTGTTCGCTGCTAGGTGCTTTACTGAGCACATGACCGGAAACACGGTCTTTGGCACCAGGATGACCAATTCCAATACGCAGGCGATGGAAGTTTGAACCAATATGCGGAACGATATCGCGTAGACCATTATGACCACCGTGACCACCGCCAGTTTTCAGGCGAATGACACCAGGATTCATGTCCAGTTCATCATGGGCAATCAGGATCGATTCAGGTGCGATATTGTAAAATTTGGCGAAAGGAACAACACTTTTACCGGAAAGGTTCATAAAGGTTGTCGGTAGAAGAAGACGGACGTCTTGACCTTCGATATTGCCACGACCGCTAAATCCATTGAATTTCGGGTCTTTTTTGAGGGTAATGCCATATTGGTCTGCAAGGCGTTCTACAAACCAGAAGCCTGCATTATGGCGGGTTTGGGCATACTCAGAACCTGGGTTACCCAAACCAACAATCAGTGAAATATTTGACACTAATTACACCATTAACACTTATGCGCGTTTGAAGTCAGCGTGCATTGGTGTGTTTTTAGCTGGGTGACGTTGTAACGCTTGGATTTTCACGCTTTCAACTTTACCGTCTACATCAATTTCGATAACTTCTTCAAAGAATGAATTGTTTTCTAAGAATTTAACAAGCTGACGAAGCTCAACAGTAATTGCTACAGGAGCAGCTTCACCACCGTAGATGATTGCAGGAACTTTAGCTTGAAGACGAAGGCGGCGGCTCGCACCTTTCCCTTGAACTGCTTCTTCACGTGCTGCTGCGTTTAATACGAAGTTTGCCATGATAGACATCCTATTTAAGTTAAATGAACCAGACTTGCGACCAGTCTGGTGAGTAAAAGCCCTACCAAATGGCAGGGCTTTGAAAATTCAGCGCTCTATTATAGATAAGAATCGAACATTGCGCTAATAGATTCTTCGTTGTTAATACGACGAATCGTTTCGGCAACCATGCTGGCTACTGAAACCTGGCGAATCTTGCCCAGTGCTAAAGCTTCATCAGAAAGAGGAATGGTATCAGTCACAACCAGTTCATCAATTACAGAATTCTTTAAGTTTTCAAGCGCTTTACCAGAAAGTACTGGATGCGTTGCATATGCAACCACCTTGCGAGCACCGAAAGTTTTCAATGCATCAGCAGCTTTGCATAGCGTACCAGCAGTATCTACCATGTCATCAACGATGACACAATCACGATCTTTTACATCGCCAATCAAATGCATCACTTGTGATTCATTCGCTTTTTGACGACGCTTATCGATGATTGCAAGATCGATATCGCCCATCTGTTTCGCAACAGCACGTGCACGCACTACACCACCAACGTCAGGTGAAACCACCATCAGGTTATGATGCGATTGTTGACGCAAGTCAGCAAGTAGCGCTGGTGTACCGTAGATGTTGTCTACAGGGATATCGAAGAAGCCTTGGATCTGGTCAGCGTGCAAGTCGATCATTACAACACGGTCAACGCCTACAGTAGTGAGCATGTCTGCTACAACTTTTGCAGTAATTGGAACACGTGCTGAACGTGGACGACGGTCTTGACGAGCATAACCAAAATAAGGAATCACGGCAGTAATACGACCCGCACTTGCACGACGCAAAGCATCAGCCATCACCAAGATTTCCATCAGGTTATCGTTAGTTGGGGCACAAGTAGGTTGTACGATAAATACGTCTTTACCACGAACGTTTTCAGTAATCTCGACAGCAATTTCACCGTCAGAGAACTGACCTACAGAGGCAGCGCCTAGAGGAATATGTAAGTGACTTACGACTTTTTGAGCGAATTGTGGATGCGCAGATCCACTAAAAACGACAAGATTGGGCATGAAGCACCCTTGGCGGTTGGGATATATGGGAATAGATGGCAGGGGTAGCTGGATTCGAACCAACGGATGCCGAGATCAAAACCCGGTGCCTTACCACTTGGCGATACCCCTAATGCGGCAGAACTTTAATATTTTTACGGTAAAGTGTCAAGGTAAATTAACAGTCTTACAGCAAATGAGTGTTCTGTCTTTTTTCGAGAAAATGGCAGGGGTAGCTGGATTCGAACCAACGGATGCCGAGATCAAAACCCGGTGCCTTACCACTTGGCGATACCCCTAAATTTGATGAACTGTAAGATGGCAGGGGTAGCTGGATTCGAACCAACGGATGCCGAGATCAAAACCCGGTGCCTTACCACTTGGCGATACCCCTAATACAGTACATCTACAGGTGAAAAATGGCAGGGGTAGCTGGATTCGAACCAACGGATGCCGAGATCAAAACCCGGTGCCTTACCACTTGGCGATACCCCTATCTACACTTTAAACCGAACTAAAGGTGATTCTTGTAAACTGTTCACCAGGTAAGCTTTACATGGTGCATTTGCAAGAATATCTTCGATATTCAGATTGTCAGTGACTTCAATAAACACACAAGCACCTGTACCTGTAAGCTTTGCTTTTCCGAACTGGTCGAGATATTGCATTGCTTCATCGACTTCGAGATATAAGCTTCTTGCCAGTGGCTCAAAGTTATTTCCAAAATCAGATGGCATTTCCTGATAGGCGCAAAATTTAGAGCTCTTCGTGTCTCTTGTCAATGCTTTTTGCGAAAAAAGCAGTTGAGTGCTGATAAAACAATCAGGTTTTAACACAATGAATTTTTTTTGATCTAAGTCTATGAATGTTAAGTGTTCGCCAATACCTTCCGCCCAGGCATTTTTGCCATGCACAAATATTGGCACATCTGCGCCTAGCTTGACCCCAAGCTCTGCCAGTTGTTCAACATTTAAACCGCACTGCCAGAGCTGGTTTAGCACAATCAGGGTCGTCGCTGCATTGGAAGAGCCGCCACCGAGACCTGCACCCATCGGGATATTTTTTTCCAGACGAATTTTTAGTCCAGAGAGCGTCTTAGCATAGGGCTTCAACAACTGTATCGCCCGATAGATTAAATTCTGTTGCAGATCCACTGAGGCCAGACCTTCTATCTGAATCGCATCATCAGCACTTTGTTCAAACTCCAGCCAGTCATATAGGTCAATCAGCTGAAAAATACTTTGCAGCTCATGATAGCCATTTTCACGGCGACCGGTGATATGTAAAAACAAATTCAGTTTAGCAGGCGAGGGAACACGAATCATCATGGGCTGGAATCAGGTCAATTAACGGTTTTCAATGATCATTGTAATACGGTTTTCTGCACCATTTCCAAGTGACTGTTTTAAAATCAAGCGGTTTGGCATTTTGGCCTGCGCATTATAATTGAGATCGACTGTCCAGCCCTGTTCAATAATCTGGTTAATCCGCTGCGTATCGTCTTTTTGTAATTTGGCAGAGTTGGTCGCAGGGCGGGCTTGTACCCAGTCCACTAAATAACTGATCGGTGCTTGCCAGCCGGTTGCGCGTTGCAATAATTCTTCGGCACTGGCTGCCTGAATCACACCTGTTTTTGCGCTGTTTAAGGTCACTTGTCCCGGCGTGCCAGAAATCTGGGTTTTACCGACGCCTAAGATACCGCTGAGTTCAATATCGAATTCTTCCTGCTGTTGTACCCAGGTAAAGAATGCGCTGCCAGTCTGTTGAGGGGTGCGAACGCCAATTTTACCTTGCAGCTGAAATTGATTCTCTGCCTGTACAGACGGGGTGGCAGGCGCTTGTGGCTTGATCATCTGCTGACAGCCAGTTAAAAATAAAGCAGTGGCTGCAAAGGCACAGCAGCCCAATTGGCTCAAATTGCGCATAAATTAATTAACTCGTTTTGGTTTGTGGTGCTAACAATAGCGAATTAAGTTGTTTCAATTCTGGGGCATTTGGATGGTTTTGTTGTAATTGTTGTAACACTTGGTGGAAGTGTTGTAGATCACCTTTCATGTACAACGACCAGGCATAACGCACCCCAATCTTCACATTCGGATTCAATTGATAGGCTTTGTATAATACGTCCGCAGCTGTGGCGAAGTCATTTTGTAAATAACAGATATAACCATAGGTATCCAGAATGGATGCCTGTTCTGGTGCATATTCCAATGCCTGTTCGACATAGCGACGTGCTTCTTCGAGACGACGGTTCTGCATCGCCAGGGTATAGGCATAGGCATTCAGATAGGTGGGACTGTTCGGTTCAATTTTAAGTAAAGTGCTGAGTAGTTCATCCAGCTTGTTGCGATCCTGATGGGGATCCAGCAACAGAACTTGCGAATAGACCAGTTCAGGGTCATCCGGCAGATTTTTGCTGGCTTCTTCCAACAGGCGAATCGCAGCTTTTTTATTCTGCATACGAGTTAAAATATCCGCCTGGGCCAGATAGAGGAAGCTGGCATGTTGCGGATAATTCACCCTTTCCTGTGTTAAGAAACGCAGCGCATCATGCAGCTTATCTTGCTGGGCGAAAATCGAGATCATGTTGCGACGTGAGACGGTGTAAAGACTGCCATCGACCAGACGATAATAAGCTTTCGCCGTTTCATAATGCTGTTTGCGTTCTGCATTCACCGCCAAGTAATAATAGGCTTCGTTTTGATATTGCGCAGAATAACGCAGTTCGACCAGATATTTTTCGGCTTTCTCGTATTCTTCCAAGTCAATACTGGTCAGTCCGGCAATGAACAGGGCTTCTTCAGCAGTCGGCCATTTTTTTAGAATGTCTTGCAGTTTTTTCAGAGCCAAAGTCGCTTCGTTCAGCTTGACCAGATATTTGACTTCGGCCAGACGTACATCCAGATTATTACGGTGTTTACCGCTGGATTTTTCATACCATTGCAGTGTCGCCTGAGTATCGCCGAGTGCATTGAGCAGATTGGCCTTCATCAGGATATAGCCGGTCGCATTCGGACGTTTTTTTAAGGCGCGGTTAACTGTATTTAAAGCCTGTTCAAGCTGACCATTTTGTGCTTCCAGACCGGCCACTAGCACCAGAATAGATGGATTGTCCTTGGCTTTAGTGGTGCTTAAGGCCTGAATCAGATAAGTACGATCCTCTGTGCCTTCCGGTGAAATTCCGGCGAGAATTTCTTCCAGATCGGCACTGTCATCAATTTGCAGGATTTTTTCTAAGGTCTCAGCGGCCAGCTCATATTCATGTGCTTTCAGGGCAATATGTGATAAATAAAATAAAGCGGGGACATCTTGCGGCTCTTGTACCACCCAGTGCGTGGAGATATCTAGTGCTGCCTGAAGATCATCATGTTCCAGCGCGACATTCAGCGCACGTTGCTTGACTGAAGTGGAATTGCTCTTGATCGCTAGCACCGTATAGTTGTGCAAAGCGGTCGGAATGTCATGTGCAGCGATGGCAAACTCAGCCATCATACTTTGTTTTATCGCATCATAATTTTGATTTGCATGGTAAACTGCTTCCGCTGCATAGAGATGTGCAGTCGAAGCCATGCTACCCACCAGTAGGAATGTGGTAGAATATTGCTTAATTGTAGGGCCGTTGATACGGCTAATTGTTTGACGCAATTTTTTCTTGATCCAAGTAATGCTTTTTATGACACCGATGTTGCACAATAGCATAAATTTAGTGAAATGATGACCTGATATGTCTTTCTTTGCATTGGGTGTCAACCATCAAACTGCCTCTGTAGAACTGCGCGAACAGGTAGCTTTTAACCCTGAAAAGTTAAGTGCCATTCTTGCCGAGCAAAGCCAACACCCTGAACTGAATGACATGGTGGTGGTGTCTACATGTAACCGGACCGAAGTGTACGCGATGTCTGAAAATGCTGACATGGTGCTAAACTGGCTCGCCCAGAAAAATGGGGTAGATGTCAAACAACTGCAACATCATGTCTATCGTTATGAAAATGCTCAAGCGGTGACGCATCTGATGCGTGTCGCCAGTGGTCTGGATTCACTGATGCTGGGCGAACCACAAATTCTGGGGCAGGTCAAAACCGCACTTTCTCTGGCCAAAGACTCCCATACGGTGTCGCGCAATCTCAACCGGATTTTTGAATATGCCTTTTATGCCGCTAAACGCGTGCGTTCGGAAACGGCTGTCGGCAGTCATGCGGTCTCAATGGGCTATGCGGTGGCGCAACTGGCCTTGCAAGTATTTAGTCATCCGGACAAGCTGACCATTATGATGGTAGCAGCCGGGGAGATGAACAGTCTGGTGGCCAAACACCTTGCAGAGATGGGGGTGGGCAAGATCATTATCTGTAACCGTACCCGCGAGCGTGCGGATATCCTGGCACAGGAAATTGCACATCGGGTTGAGGTCGAAATTATAGGTTTTGATCAGCTTGCAGAAAATCTGCATCGTGCCGATGTCATTTCCAGTTGTACCGGCAGTTTGCATCAAGTGATCCATTTTACCGATGTAAAGGCTGCACTGAAAAAACGTCGTTACCAGCAGATGCTACTGGTAGATCTGGCCGTGCCACGTGATATTGATGCAAAAGTAGAAAGCTTGGATGGGGTTTATCTATATGGGGTCGATGACCTGCAAAGCGTGATTGAGGAAAATCTGGCACAGCGCCGTCAAGCGGCTGTTGAAGCCGAGATCATGGTCAATCAGTTGGCTACAGAACTGATGACCCAGCAAAAGGTCAAACAGGCCGGGGCGACCATTCATGCCTACCGTGACCACGGGGAAACATTATGTCAGGAAGAATTGTCACTGGCAATGCAGCGAATTGCCAAGGGCGAAAAGGCAGACATTGTACTGGCCGAGTTTTCACATCGTTTGACCCAAAAACTGTTACATCCAACCTCTATTGTGCTGCGTGAGGCGGCCAAAGCGGAAGATCCTGCCTATTTTGAGCTGTTACAGGAAGAACTGGGTAAGGTGGTTGCGAAACGTCGTAAATCCAGGCATTCATTTTAATCAGTATGATAAGAGGCTTGGTTCTGTGCTGATTGGTACTTCAAGATAAAAACCCAGCCTGATTATTTGAGAAAATTATAAACATTAGTGAGATCTAGCACGGACTTCATTTGATTCGAAAGAATCAATAATTTGAAAAATTAGTCTTCTAACAGGGTCATCGAGCGTTTGCGGTCAATTTCATAAATCTGCATTTTCAGGTTTTTCATTTCTGCAATACTGTTAAATTTCTTGGATTTAATCTTGTTTTTCAAGCATTGATATTGCAGCTTGGTCGAAAAATCAGCCGCGAGCTTATCGGCCTGTTCCGGGGATGAGGTGTAATCGCTGACATTGGCATGCTGCAGAATATGCTGCAGTTCATGATGATGGGCTGCACAGGCACCGAGCACATAATAGATCGACAGTTCTGGGTCATCTGGCAAGTCATCAAAAATCACATTCAGAACGTTCAGAATTTTAAACAGCAGCTGATCTTCTGCCACCAGCGCGCGCAGCGGTTCAAAATGAATATACAGATAAGGATGATTCATCAAGATCGCAATCACATATTCTTCAGCATCAATTTTAGTACTAAAGCTTAAAGATGCATCCGTATTGACCTTAGGTTGCCATTTACGGTTAAAGCCCAGTTTTTCACGGAAAAATTGCTGCAGCAGATAACGGAAAGAACCGTGTTTGGGCAGTAACTCGGTCAGATTTTTTAGTTCACCCATAACCTGACTCTTGCCTTCAGGTGTGGTGATGTCCTGATTTTGGGTCAGATGGGCAAACACGAAGTCCGACATCAATGGCGCCTGTTCCAACAAGCGTCTGAAATTCTCTATGCCTTCACGACGGATCAATGAATCGGGGTCATGGTCAGCGGGCAAGACAAAAAACTTCAGCTCGCGGCCATCATTCAGCAGGGGTAGGGCAATGTCCAAGGTACGGCGCGCTGCTTTTTGACCGGCAGCGTCCCCATCAAAGGCAATAGTCAGCCGGTTACTCTGCTTGAACAGAATATTCAGGTGGTCGGTATTACTCGCTGTGCCTAAAGTCGCCACTGCGCCATGAATGCCATATTGCTGGAGCGCAATTACATCCATATAGCCTTCGACCATCAGCCATTCTTGGGCTTTCTGCTTGCGCCCTTCATACAGACCATACAGCAACTGGTTTTTATGGAAGACCTCAGAATCTGGCGAGTTGATATATTTAGGCTTGATCTCGTCATTCAGGGCACGGCCGCCAAAGCCGACCACACGCCCCTTGGTATCACGGATCGGGAAAATCACCCGTTCACGCAGCAGATCAAAATCACGGCCACTGTCGCTGGTACGAATCAGACCTAAAAGTTTTAAGCCTTCAATATCCTGAGGAAAGGCTTTTTCCAGATGTTGCCAGTCTTCGGGCGCATAGCCTAAGCGCCAATAGGCAATGGTTTCTGTAGTCAGACCACGCTGTTTAAAGTATTGCTGAGCACTCGGGCTGTTGGGTAACTGGCGTTCATAGAACTGTGCAATATTTTCCAGCAGGTCGTAGAGATTACCGTCTTGCTGAACTTCTGCCATGGGCAGGTGTTCAAAAGAAGCAAAAGGGTCACCATAAAAATCCTGTTCGACTGCCTGAAACTCTGCAAATGGGTCAAAACTCGCCGTAGATGCAGCACTATTATTTTCTGTTACTGCATTATTTTGTTGCGGCTGAGCTTGTGGTGCCGCTTGAGCAGGCGCAATTTTGGGCTTGGCTGCTTCACGTTTATATTTTAATTTATTGGAATCGGTGTTGTCTTTAGGCAGTTCGATACCCGTCTGGCTGGACAGGTCTTTCATCACTTCGACGAAATTACGGCTGCCAATATCCATTAAAAAACGGATGGCATTGCCATTAGCCTGACAGCCAAAACAGTGAAAATACTGTTTGTCACGATAGACGTGGAAAGATGGTGATTTTTCCTGATGAAAAGGGCAGCAGCCTGAATAGGTACGGCCTGTTTTTTTCAGTTTTACGAATTGACCAATCACATCGACAATATCGGTGCGATCGAGAATCTGATCAATCGTATGTTGAGGAATGGCCATGGTCTGCTGAGCTTCTCGTGCTGGAATCTAAGGTCTAAATCACTGAAAAAATGAAAATAGTCTAGTTGGACATTGAATATTTCAAGTTCCTTTGTATACCTTTTGCACGTTTTGTTCAAGCCTGGGCAAGACAACGCAAAAGGGCAGGTATGATACCTTGCCCTTGAGGAAAATGCACCTGTAAAGCGCTGTCTTATTTGCTGATGCTGCCGGCCTTCTTTAGCTTTATTCAGCCGTTTTAGGACGATCCAGCAAACCAAATGAAATGCGATTGGTGATGCTGCGCTTTTCATTTTCTGGCGCATCAGACTGTGCATCGGTGTCGGTTACAGTCTTGGCTTCTTTACCAAAAATACCCAGTGTCGCGCGGTTAAAGAAGCTGCCTTCACTACGTGCTGCACGCAGATTCACCGTCCCATCTGATTTCACCAGATTCGGATAATTCAGCTTTAATACATCCACATATTGCTGAGAAGTCGCTTTATCACCTAGCTGAGCATAGCCATAAGCAACCGTTGCCAGTGCTTCTGGAATCTGCGGAGTTTGAGGATAATGTTCAATCACCCACAAGCCACGTTCAACTGCTGCCAGATAAGCCTTACGCTTGATGTTGAAACGTGCTGCGTTCATTTCATGCTCAGCCAGTTCCTGACCGATAAACTGCATACGCTGTGCTGCATCCACTGCATAAGTGCTAGATGGATAGCGGCGAATGAAATCAACAAAATTCTGGTAAGCCACTTTCAGGTAGCTGACATCACGATGCGACTGTTTCAGTGAGGTATAACGCAGCAGGCCGTTATAGTTCTGTTCCATATTTGAGACACCGCGTACATAGTAGGCATAGTCGACATTTGGATGTTGAGGGTTCAGACGGATAAAACGCTCTGCCAGTGCGACCGCACCTTCATAATCTTTTTGCTGGAATTTCACATACAACAGTTCCAGTTGCGCTTGCGGGGCATACTGACTGGTCGGGAAATAAGTTTCCAGCGCTTCCAACTGTTTTGCTGCATCGGTATATTGATTACGATCTAGCGCTTTCTGTGCTTTTTGAATATAAACCTGTTCGCTAGATTCCGGACCTTTATCCACGACTTCTTTTTTTGGATTACTGCTACAGCCTACCATTGCCGATGCAATGCCTAATGTCACAGCAAGCATTGTCATTTTATAATGTGGTAGCGACATAAAAATTCCTCTGTTAATACGGGCAATGAGCTACAATTGCACTATTAAACCACTTTTGTCTGAATGAGCAAATGAGTCAAGCACAATCTTCCAATTCTAATATCCCTGATACTGATTTCAATTTACTTGAAGATTCTGAGGATGCAGATAACCATACTTCAGAAGCAACTGCAACACGTTTATCGTTGCAATTTCAACTGGATGAAACTTATATCGGGCAACGGATCGATCAGATTGCCGCAATGGTCTGGAGCGATTTTTCTCGAGAAAAATTAAAGCAATGGATTAAAGATGGCAATTTATTGGTGAATGGTCAACCGGTTAAGCCGAAATTTAAAAGTGATGGTTTTGAAACCCTGACTTTAAATGTTGAGCTTGAAGCGCAAACGCGCAGTCTGCCGGAAGATATTCCACTGGATATCATCTATGAAGATGATGACATTATGGTCATCAATAAACCTGTAGGCATGGTAGTGCATCCGGGCGCTGGCAATAGTTCTGGCACCTTGGTGAATGCTTTATTGCATCACTATCCGAAATCAGCTGAACTGGCGCGTGCAGGTCTGGTACATCGTATCGATAAAGACACCAGTGGTCTGTTGGTGGTTGCCAAAAATCTGGAAGCACAGTTTGCCTTAAGCAAACAGCTTGAGAAAAAATCAGTATATCGCCTGTATGACCTGGTGGTTTACGGCAATATTATTGCTGGCGGTACCATTGATGAACCCATCAAACGCCATCCGGTGGATCGTGTGAAAATGACCGTACTTCCAGGTGGTAAAGACGCGGTGACGCATTACAATGTCAAAGAGCGTTTCCAGCATTTTACCCGTGTTCAAGCCCGTCTGGAAACTGGACGTACCCATCAGATCCGTGTGCATTTTAGCTATATCGGCTTTGGCTTGGTGGGCGATCAGGTGTATATGCCACGTGTCCGTATGCCTGCAGGTGCATCGCAATTATTAGATGATACTTTGCGTGGCTTCAAGCGTCAGGCTTTGCATGCTGTACAACTCGGTCTGACCCATCCGCGTACCAAAGAAGAAATGACCTTTGAAGCACCGTGGCCGGAAGACTTTGCCAATCTGGTTGAAGTGCTGCGTACCGAAAACAAAGCCTATTAATCTTTTTATTTAGCTCGCGTCAAAGCAAGGAATCGAGATGCAATTTGTACCAGGACTTCCACAAGGTGTGTATGTCGGCCAGACTCGCGTTCACCATGCGAAAGTACAGCCATCCGCACAGCCTGAGCTTGCAGGTTTTAACTTGGCCTTGCATGTGCAGGATAATGCGCTACGGGTACAACAGCATCGTATGGCTTTATTGCAGGATTTCGCTGCCTTTGGCGTAGATAAAATTACCTGGATGACCCAGACGCATAGCACCATCTGTCATAGTATTAATGAGCAGATGCCTTTTGAGGCACTGGTCGGAGATGGTCTGGTGACGCAGCGTAAGGCGCATGCCTTGATGATGATGACTGCAGACTGTTTACCTGTGGTAATGGGGAATGCGAAAGGTACGGAAGTTGCCAATTTGCATGCCGGCTGGCGTGGTCTGGCCGGTGGGATTATTGAAAATACCCTTGTAGCCATGCAAACTCCGCCGACCTGGGCCTGGCTCGGGGCGGCCATTAGTCAGCCATGTTTTGAAATTGGCGCTGAAGTAAAAGCTGCTTTTTGTAGTAAATATCCTGAACTGGACAGTGCATTTCAGGCGGGTGAACAGGCAGGTAAATACTATGCCGACCTGTATGCGATTGCGCGTTATATCTTGCAGCAACATGGCATAAATACCGTATTGGGTGGGGAGCAGTGTTCTTATCGTCAAGCAGATGAGTATTTTTCTTATCGCCGTGAACCAAAAACAGGGCGTATGGCGACATTCGTGTTTATGGCATGAAAATGTTAAACTTAACTGAATTTTTTGGCTTTTGAGCGTTATGTCCCTATCTTCCAAATCTGTTGCGATTGTTTATCACAGTCCTTATGGACACACAGCTAAAGTGGCAAATTTTATTGCCGATGGTGCGCGCGAAACTGGTGTTCAGGTGCATATGATGAATGTCGAACATATAAACTGGGATGTACTGGATGCCGCCGATGCGATTATCTTTGGCTGTCCGACCTATATGGGTAGCCTGACTTCTGCCATGAAGCTGTTTATGGAACAGTCTTCCAAGCGCTGGCTGGCACGTAGCTGGCAGGGTAAGCTGGCAGCAGCCTTTACCAATGGTGGTGGACTCAGTGGTGACAAGCTGGCGGTCCTGCAGCAAATCAACCTGTTTGCCATGCAGCACGGGATGTTGTGGAGTGGATTGCCATTAATGCCGACAGGACGTGCCGTCACGGATCTGAACCGGATGTCGAGCTTTTTGGGTTTAATGACCCAGTCAGATAACGCACCGGTAGAAGTGACCCCACCTGAAGGCGATTTAAAAACTGCGTTCTGGTTTGGTGAATATATTGCTTTGACTCTAGCGCGTTTAAATAGCCATACTTAAAACCATAAAAAAACCTCCAAATGCGGAGGTTTTTTTATATTCAACTTTTAATCCATTATTTATGGAAAATTCGCGCTTTATCACGTTGCCAGTCACGGTCTTTTTCGGTGGCACGTTTGTCATGGAGTTGCTTACCTTTCACCAAGGCAATTTCCAGTTTGGCATGTGGACCTTTCCAGTAACACGCCAGTGGTACGCAGGAATAACCTTTCTGGTTAATCGCACCCATCAGCTTTTCAATTTCACGGCGATTCAGCAACAGCTTGCGAGTACGGGTTGCTTCAGGCACCACATGGGTCGAAGCACTTAACAAGGGCTGAACCTGTGCACCAAACAAGAACGCTTCACCATTTTTAAAGGTAATATAACTTTCTACGATGGTCATGCGACCAGCACGCATTGATTTGACTTCCCAGCCTTTTAATGAAAGCCCCGCTTCAAATTTCTCTTCAATAAAATAATCGTGGCGGGCACGTTTATTCAGTGCAATGGTACCGCCATTATTTTTTTTTACTACAATAGATGCTTTCGCCATAATCTGATACTTCCAAACGTGCTGCTATTGTACCGCAACTAGAAATAAGGTGAAGTTTTTTAAATTAATGAGGATTATTCACCAAAAAAACAAGTTTTTGCTAAAATAAGATTCTACATAACAAACAGAGTACAAATGGATGTCTAAAACTCGTGTGATTTATCCGGGGACTTTTGATCCAATTACCAATGGACATATTGATTTGGTAACCCGCGCAGCGCGAATGTTTGATGAAGTTGTGGTAGCGATTGCCATCGGTCATCATAAAAATCCGGTATTTAGTCTGGAAGAGCGTGTCGCATTGGCGAAAGAGTCATTGAGTCATTTGGACAATGTTGAATTTGTAGGTTTTGATGGTTTGCTCGTCAATTTTTTCCGTGAGCAAAAGGCGACTGCTGTATTGCGTGGTTTGCGTGCAGTGTCTGATTTTGAGTACGAATTTCAGCTGGCCAATATGAACCGTCAGCTGGACTCCCACTTTGAAGCGGTGTTTTTAACCCCTTCAGAGCAATATTCTTTTATTTCATCCACTTTGGTGCGTGAAATTGCTCGACTAAGAGGTGATGTAACCAAGTTTGTATCACCAAACGTGGTTGCTGCCTTCGAGCGTAAACTTCAACAAGGTTGGTAGCGTGTCTTTATATATCACCGATGAATGTATTAATTGTGATGTCTGTGAACCTGTATGCCCGAATGAGGCCATCTATATGGGTGAACTCATTTATGAGATTCATCCAGATTTATGTACAGAGTGCGTCGGACATCATGATCAACCGCAGTGCCAGTTGTTCTGTCCGGTGGATTGTATTCCACTGGATCCGAATCATGTCGAAACGCAGGAACAGCTGCAAGCCAAGTATGAAAAACTGACTGCTCAAAAAACATCAAGCAATTAGTCTCGATATTTGATACTATGCCGCTCGAAGTGAGCCAGACGATCGCTGCTGTGGAAATCTCCGTGATTGAAGCAGGGGAGGAAAGTCCGGGCTTCATAGGGCAAGGTGCCAGGTAACGCCTGGGCGGTGCAAACCGACGGCAAGTGCAGCAGAGAGAAGACCGCCTTCATTATGTTTTCGAGCAATCGGAATCGGAGGTAAGGGTGAAAGGGTGCGGTAAGAGCGCACCGCATGGCTGGTAACAGTTCATGGCGAGGTAAACCCCACCGGAAGCAAGACCAAATAGGAATCCATTAGGCATGGCCCATGCTGGATTCGGGTAGGTCGCTTGAGCGCATGAGTGATTGTGCGCCTAGAGGAATGATCGTTCACGACAGAACCCGGCTTATCGGCTCACTTCAACAAATTTTGATCAAACAGCACAATATGGGGTTGACGTGATTTACAGAAAATCCCATAATGCGCGCACAGTTTAAGGCTATGTAGCTCAGTTGGTTAGAGCACCGCACTCATAATGCGGGGGTCACAAGTTCAAGTCTCGTCATAGCCACCATATTCTGAAAAAACCCACTCCGATTGAGTGGGTTTTTTTATGGCTCTAGGAATAATTGTGTAATAATTAATCTAATAAATATAATTTTTCTAATAGGTTGGCTATGGGTATTGATATTTTGGGGTTAAAAAGCAAAGACGAAGCGCGTTTGAAGCATATGCTAAAAGAACTAGCTGAGTTAAATGATTCATTAAGTTCTAAGTATTCATTACGTGCAGATTTGCGAGATTTAACAAATAGGTCTTTTACTGTTGGTAAATTACTTCAGGAAGAATTAGATAAAATTAAATCTAATCAGCAGAAATTAGAAGAAGCTTGTAATGAAACTTTAAGAGTTAAGAATAAAATCGAAGCTTGTTTGGGAACTATTAGTGAAATAGAGAGCAAGCTAGAATTAGATGATAATGGCATCTCTATATATGATCGTATAGTCGAACTTACATCCGCAGAAAGCATTGAAGAAATTGAAAATTCTAAGCAAGAAATTCTAGACAAATATAATGAATTATTTTCGGAAGATGAGCAGGGTGAATCTACAGTTGATCAACTTTCGTCGAAAGTAAAGGAAATAAAAGAAAAATATGCTGAACTGTTTGAGGAACAAAATAAGGATGGTGAAAATTTATTTGAAGAAATGGAATCAAGAGTAAATAAATTAGGAGAATTATGGAAAGAGTATTTTGTAGAAGATGAAGAAGGGGTAACAAAAAGTGAATTAATTGATGGAAGGCTTAAAAAATTAGATCAATTTTATATCAGAATTTATGGTGATGAAGCTAAAGATATTCCATCATTAAAGAAAGAACTAGAAGAAAGATTAGATAATTTAAAAGATGTAGAGACTCGAGCAAAAGCTACGATTGATTTATCGAGTGAGGCGGGATTGGCTGGTGGATTTGTCAGTAAGCGAAAAGAAGCAAATACGGCTCGTTTAATAAGTTTGGCTGTGTTCATAGTAACGGTTTTATGTATGTTTGGTTTTAATCTTTGGCTTTTTGATGCTGATGATTTTAAAAATATGGAACTTCATACTTTATTATTTAAGATTACCATTAATGCTCCTTTAATATGGATAGCAACCATAGCAAATATAAACTTAAACAGATTTTCTAGACTTGAGCAAGAGTATTCACACAAGGAGTCTCTAGCAAAGTCATATGAGCGCTACAGGGCTGAAATTGAACAGTTAGAACAACTTGGTGTTCAAGGAGCTGATGATCTTAAAATTAAGTTGCTAGATACAAATTTAGAAGCATTTAAGTTAAATCCGGTTTCACATACCAAGCAGGAAGGTAAATCATTTGCATTATTTAATTTCGGAAGAAAAATAAACGATACTTAATTAGTGGTTCGATTTGAAATAGTTGATTAATTGTTTAATATCATCCGTCTGCAACTGTTCACGCATTTTTAAAAACTGCTTTTCATCTATATTGTAAACTTGGAGGGAAAGCAGTTTTTCTATATCTTCTTGTGGAAAACGATATTTAATAATTTTAGCAGGTACACCACCGACAACTGCATATGGTGGCACATCTTTGGTCACGACTGCGCCTGTCGCCACTACCGCGCCTTCACCAAGGTTCACACCCTGCATAATCAAAGCGCGTGAGCCAACCCAACAGCCATCGCCAATAATAGTATCGCCAGCAGGTACAAAACTGCGTGTATCGAATGGAAACGCTGAAATCCAGTCGGTACGGTGGAGTTGATTGCCACCCATCATAATCACGCACTCAGCACCAAAACAGACAAAATTACCGATATAGAGCTGGTCGATGGGCTTCTCAGACGTTGCAGGCCTGTCATGTAAATAACGCACTACACAACGCTCAAACCCCTGATCCCAATAGGCCGAATAATACGAATAATTCCCTTTGATATGAATGTTGGGATTCTTCACCGTTTTTGAGATGAACTCGAATTCACACCAGTGATTCACAGGAGAATTAATTAACTTTTCAGACATGAGGAGGCTATAACCACAAGGAATGCATCATTATACCGAATTGGACTTTAAGCTGAATCAACAATCTTAATTCAGCCAGTGAATCGAATATTAAAGCACGTGCTGACCTTGCTTAAGTGCTACGAGGAATACGGGCAATCACTTTAATTTCAAAATCAAAACCTGCCAGCCAAGTCACGCCCACCGCAGTCCAGTTTGGGTAAGGTTTTTGATTAAACACTTGTTGTTTAACTTTCATAATACTTTCAAACTGCCGTTCGGGGTCAGTGTGAAAAGTAGTGACATCGACAATATTGTCGAAGCTACAACCAGCCGCTGCCAATGTTGCAGCTAAGTTTTCAAAAGCCCGTTCTACCTGCTTCTCAAAATCTGGTTCAGGCGAACCATCTTCACGGCTACCGACCTGACCAGAAACAAAAAGTAAGTCTTCCGATTTGATCGCAGCAGAATAACCATGCTGTTCATACAGGGCATGGCGGTCTTGGGGAAATATCGCAGTTCTAGTCATGTCTATTCTCATTCAATATCTAATTTATCAGTGAGTGAAAGCAACTTGACTTTCACATACGCTTCGTATGTAAACATAATTGACATACGGTCCGTATGTCAATTAAAATTTTTATGATGATGAGGTAAAGTAATTCATGTCTGTTCGTGAACAAAAGATGGCGGAAACCCGCAAGAAACTGATTGAAGTGGCACGTCGTACGTTTGCAGAATATGGTTATGCAGACACTTCAATGGATAAGCTCACGGCAGAAGCAGGGCTGACCCGTGGAGCGTTGTATCATCATTTTGGCGATAAAAAAGGCTTGTTTGCTGCAGTGGTCGACCAGATCGATTCGGAAATGGCTTCATCTGCGCAGCAACATCTGGAGCAGCCTGATGATCTGTGGGAAGGATTGATGCTGGAAGGGCGGACCTATATTCAAAATGCCTTAAACTCTGAATTCCAGCGCATTGTATTGCGCGATGGGCCTGCGGTATTGGGTGATCCTGCACACTGGCCAAGTCAAAACAGATGTTTGCAGTCCACGCGTGAATGTGTTGAGCAATTATTGGTAGCAGATCGAATTAAAACAGTTGATCCGGAAGCTGCTGCGGTATTTTTAAATGGTGCTGCAATGAATGCAGCCCTCTGGGTGGCTTCTAGCGAACATCCTGAGCAGGTACTCCCTGAGGCTTTACATGCATTTAATTTATTTGCATCGGGGTTTTTAAAAGAAGCCCAGAGCTAATTCGTTTGTAGGAAGCAGATAAAGGTAAAAAACCCCTCAATCGAGGGGCTTTAAATTAAACAGCTTTAAATTTTAAAGATATTCAACTTTCACAATTTCGTATTCAACTTCACCGTTTGGTGTATTGATTTTCACATCGTCGCCTTCGTTTTTACCTAAAAGACCACGTGCAATTGGCGAGTTCACAGAGATCTTGTTAATCTTAAAGTCTGCTTCGTCATCACCTACAATTTTATAGGTTTTCTGTTCTTCAGTATCCAGATTTTCAATCGTGACCGTTACACCAAAAACCACACGACCATTCTGTTCAAGTTCTTTTACGTCGATCACCTGAGCTGCACCCAGTTTGCCTTCGATGTCCTGAATACGACCTTCACAGAAGCCTTGCTGTTCACGTGCTGCATGGTATTCTGCATTTTCTTTTAAGTCGCCGTGTTCACGCGCTTCTGCAATTGAAGCTGTGATACGTGGACGATCCACTGTTTTCAGTTGGTGTAATTCTTTCTCTAAGGCAATTTTGCCTTCAGGTGTCATAGGATAACGTTGCATGTTGTCCCTCAAAAGTCAGTTGAAAGATATAAAATCTATAAATAAAAAAAAGCCCGCCACCAAGAAGGTGGCGGGACTTCTTGGAAGTGAATTAACCTTTAGTTAGGTCTTGCAAACGATATACATCCATCGGCAATTTAATTGCTAAAGCTTGGCATACTGCATCCGCACCATTCAATGTAGTTGTGTTATACACTTTACCTTGAAGTGCTGAACGACGGATCGAGAATGAGTCTTCTTGTGCCTTTTTGCCTTCAGTCGTGTTAATCACAAGGTGGATTTCGCCGTTTTTAATACGGTCCACAATGTTAGGACGACCTTCAGTTACTTTATTGACACGTTCACATTCAAGACCAGCATCGCTAATCACTTTAAATGTACCATCAGTTGCAAGAATCTTGAAGCCTAGGTCAATCAATTGTTTTGCGATACCCGCCGCGCGTGGTTTATCAGAATCACGTACAGAGATAAATGCGTGTTTCACTTCGCCTTCAGTTGGAAGACCTGGTAAACGCTCATTTGCACCTAAAACAGCTTTATAGAACGCTTCACCAAATGTTTTACCAACGCCCATCACTTCGCCAGTCGATTTCATCTCAGGGCCAAGGATCGGGTCAACACCAGGGAATTTGTTGAACGGGAACACTGCTTCTTTGACAGAGAAGTGCTCAGGGATAATCTCAGTCGTAAAGCCTTGCGACTCAAGAGATTGACCAGCCATGCAACGTGCAGCAACTTTCGCTAAAGATTCACCGATACACTTAGAAACGAATGGCACAGTACGAGACGCACGTGGGTTCACTTCCAGGATGTAAACGTCTTCACCTTTAACCGCAAACTGAACGTTCATCAAACCGATTACGCCAAGCTCTTTTGCCATTGCCACGGTTTGACGACGCATTTCGTCCTGAATCTCTTTAGATAGAGAGTAAGGAGGAATCGAACATGCCGAGTCACCTGAGTGAATACCCGCTTGTTCAATGTGCTGCATGATGCCGCCAATCACAACGTCTTTACCATCAGATACGCAGTCCACGTCAACTTCGATCGCGTCATCTAAGAAACGGTCAAGTAGAACAGGCGCTTCGTTTGATGCTTGAACCGCATCACGTAAGTAGCGTTTTAATTCTTCGTCGTTGTATACGATTTCCATCGCACGACCACCAAGAACGTAAGAAGGACGTACCACAAGCGGGTAGCCAACTTTAGATGCTTCAGCCATGCCTTCTTCAGCAGATTTTACGATGCTGTTGTTTGGTTGGCGAAGTTGCAGACGTTGAATCATTTGCTGGAAACGTTCACGGTCTTCTGCACGGTCAATCGCGTCAGGTGATGTACCAATGATTGGCGCACCAGCTTCTTCTAAAGCACGAGCCAATTTCAAAGGTGTTTGACCACCGTACTGAACGATAATGCCTTTAGGCTTCTCGATACGCACGATTTCTAAAACGTCTTCTAAAGTGATCGGTTCGAAGTACAAACGATCTGAAGTGTCGTAATCCGTAGAAACAGTTTCAGGGTTACAGTTTACCATGATCGTTTCATAGCCGTCTTCACGCATAGCCAGGGCAGCGTGTACACAGCAGTAATCGAACTCGATACCTTGACCGATACGGTTAGGGCCACCGCCGATCACCATGATCTTGTCTTTGTTCGATGGATTTGCTTCACATTCTTCATCGTAAGTTGAGTACATGTAAGCTGTATCAGATTCGAATTCTGCAGCACATGTATCGACACGTTTGTAAACTGGAGTTACGCCCAGGTTCCAACGATGTTTACGGAATTGCTTTTGTGAAATACCCATCAAGTCTGCAATGCGAAGATCTGATAAACCTTTACGTTTGAATCCACGGATGTTGTCCGCATTCAAGTCGCCAAAACCTAAAGTTTTGATCTGGTTTTCAGTTTTGATGATGTCTTCGATTTGAATCAAGAACCAGCGGTCAATGTTCGTTGCAGCGAATACTTCGTCTAAAGTAAAGCCGTGACGGAATGCATCGCCCACGTACCAGATACGCTCTGGACCTGGCACTTTAAGTTCTTGCAAGATTTTGTCGCGCGCGCCTTCAGCACCCACTTCAATTTTTTCGTCAAAACCAGAAGCACCCACTTCAAGACCACGAAGGGCTTTTTGTACAGATTCCTGGAAGTTACGACCAATCGCCATTACTTCACCGACAGATTTCATCTGAGTTGTAAGCGTTGCGTCAGCTTGTGGGAATTTCTCGAAGTTGAAACGAGGAATCTTAGTAACTACGTAGTCAATTGCAGGTTCAAACGATGCAGGTGTTGTACCGCCAGTGATGTCGTTTTTCAACTCATCAAGCGTGTAACCAACCGCTAATTTCGCAGCGATTTTTGCAATTGGGAAACCAGTTGCTTTAGAGGCAAGGGCAGATGAACGTGATACACGTGGGTTCATCTCGATCACAACCATACGACCAGTATTTGGACAAATACCGAACTGTACGTTAGAACCACCTGTTTCAACACCAATTTCACGAAGAACTGCTAGAGAAGCGTTACGTAGTAACTGGAATTCTTTATCTGTAAGCGTTTGAGCAGGGGCAACAGTGATTGAGTCACCAGTGTGTACGCCCATTGGATCAAAGTTTTCAATGGTACATACAATGATACAGTTGTCGTTTTTGTCACGAACAACTTCCATCTCGTATTCTTTCCAGCCAATTAAAGATTCATCGATCAATAATTGTTTAGTCGGAGAAAGATCGAAACCACGTTCACAAATCTCGATAAATTCTTCTTTGTTGTATGCGATACCGCCACCAGAACCACCCATCGTGAATGATGGACGGATAATCACTGGGAAGCCGAAACGTGCTTGAATTTCTAAAGCATGTTCCATTGACTCAGCAACGTCAGCTTTTGGACATTCAAGACCAATTTTACGCATTGCCTGATCAAACAGTTTACGGTCTTCGGCTTTTTCAATTGCTTCTTTGGTCGCACCGATCAATTCAACATTGTATTTTTCTAAAATGCCGTGCTCATCGAGGGCAAGGGCACAGTTCAATGCAGTTTGACCACCCATGGTTGGAAGAACAGCGTCTGGGCGTTCTTTCTCAATGATTGCAGCAACAGTCTGCCAAGTGATTGGCTCGATGTAAGTTGCGTCCGCCATTGTCGGGTCAGTCATAATGGTCGCTGGGTTAGAGTTGACCAAAATAACGCGGTAGCCTTCTTCACGAAGGGCTTTACATGCTTGAGCACCTGAGTAGTCAAACTCACATGCTTGACCGATGACAATCGGACCAGCACCAATAATCAAGATGCTTTTAATGTCAGTACGTTTAGCCATGATGCTTCCTTAATTACTTCTTAGATGCTTCGATAAGTTCGATGAAATGATCAAACAATGGTGCGCAGTCATGTGGACCCGGGCTTGCTTCAGGGTGACCCTGGAAGCTGAACGCAGGTTTGTCTGTACGATGGATACCTTGGTTGGTGCCATCAAACAGTGAGCGATGCGTTACACGCAACACATCAGGCAGATTGCTTTCATCGACTGCGAAGCCATGGTTTTGAGAAGTAATCATCACTGTACCGTTATCAAGATTTTGTACAGGATGGTTCGCACCGTGGTGGCCGTGAGGCATTTTTAAGGTTTTAGCACCACTTGCAAGCGCAAGGATCTGGTGACCCAGGCAGATACCAAATACTGGAATTTCAGTGGTTTCTACAATTGTTTTTACAGCTTCAATTGCGTAGTCACATGCAGCCGGATCACCAGGACCGTTCGAAAGGAACACGCCATCTGGATTCAGTGCAAGTACATCAGCAGCAGGAGTTTGCGCCGGCACAACAGTCAGTTTACAACCGCGGTCTGCGAGCATACGTAAGATGTTGGTTTTGACACCGTAATCGTATGCAACAACATGGAATTTAGCTTCTGGTTGAGAGAAACCTTTGCCTAATGTCCAAGAGCCTTCAGTCCATTCAAAACCTTCAGGGTCGCAACATTCTTTTGCCAGGTCTAAACCGTTTAAACCACCAAATGCACGTGCTTTTTCAAGCGCTTCAGCTTCAGTGATATTTTCGCCAGCAAGGATACAGCCATTTTGCGCACCTTTGTCACGTAAGATACGTGTCAATTTACGCGTGTCGATATCCGCAATTGCCACAACATTGTGTTGTACCAAATATTCAGCTAATGATTGGGTTGAACGGAAGTTACTGTGCAGTAAAGGCAGGTCACGAATGATCAATCCGTTCGCCCAAACCTTATGAATACGACCTGATTCAGCGTCTTCTTCATTACAGCCTGTGTTACCGATATGTGGGTAAGTCAGTGTCACAAGTTGCTGTGCATAACTCGGGTCAGTCAAAATTTCTTGATAGCCAGTCATGGCAGTGTTGAAAACGACTTCACCAGTCGTACTACCCGATGCGCCAATCGAAGTACCTTTAAAGATAGTTCCGTCGGCAAGGGCTAAAATTGCTGGGGTGCTCAAACCAAAGCTCCTGAAATTTAGGCTGTAAAAAAGCGAGAAGACGAAAAAAAAGGAAGGCTAATTTTTAAACCTACCCTCCTATGTCTGCTCGCTTGAACTTAACACGGCATTATACGCAGAACGACCCTTAAAGTCCAACGGCTTTGCAGCGAAAGTATGAGATAAATGGCTTGCTTTTTGCATGGAAGTCTGTTTTGTAAGCAATGTGAAAAAATGTAAGCAATTAATAATTGTCAGACAAATCAAATCTTAATTTTTATCAAATCTACTAATATAGCTTAGTCGATATAACAATAGGAACAAGACAAATGGCTACAGCACCTAAATCTACTACATCTAAAAAAATCACTCCGAGCGTGGTCACTGAAACTGCCGAGAAGCTTGAAAAAGTAGCAGTCGAGGCTAAAGATCAGGCAATTGAAACCATCGAGGAAAGTAAGGAAAAGCTTGAAGTTGAAGCCAAACAGTTAAGCGATACTGTGCAGGAACAATTGCGTCAATTTAAGCAGGAGGTGTTACAGCGTATTGATACTTTGAAGGAGCAGATTTTCGGTTCGCAGAAAGAATTAACCGAATTGAAAAGCTTTATCAAGACAGAATTCAACGCTGTCGTTGAAGACCTATCCAATCTGGGTAAAGAGCTGAAAGAAGATGTCAGTCAGATTTCGACCAAGCATAAGGAACATCTGACCGATACTTTTAAACGTTCTAAGGACAGTACCATTGAAGTACTGAAAAAAGTCAAACCCGTGGTGAAAACAGAGAGCTCAGACAAAAGTCCTGAGCTGAAAAGTTAGGCTGCGCTGAAAGGCCGCTATTTAAAAAGCAGAACAATCAAATGTTCTCCTTTGTCTTTATGCAGCAAAACGGACTCACAATAACAATTAAAGAGGGTCACGATGCAACAGCATTTTGTAGGTGTACTTATTTTACTGATATTGATCATGCTACTGAATCTGGAAAGCGGATTGGGACACATACTTTATCTGGGTGTAATCGTATTATGTCTGGGAGTACTGGGACTGGTGTTTGGGACCATTCTTCTGATGATCATTACTTTTGCTTTTATTCTTTATGCTGCTGTGAAATCCATTCAGGAACAGCATCATCTGCATCATTAAAATATGAACGTTGAAAACGATAAAAAATCTAAAATAATTACATAGGGGATCAGTCATTGTTGAGCGATAAACAAAAACGTGAGACTTTAAGTCTCACGTTTTATTCGCCTGTTACACTTTAAATAGCTGATGCACAGCGTCAATCTATTTAAAACACATGCAACCAGTCACGTTTATTATGAAAATCTGCCTGAGGACTACTATGCTGCATGGCATAGTATTGATCACCTTGCGAGGTTTTTAAAACAGCAGATAAACCCAGGAACAAGTTTTCCCATTTCAGTTTATGTGCTGCCATAAAATCAGTCAGATCCACACTGACATTAAGACCATAATGCGTACGTTTGAGCTGATTCAGCTCAATATCATCCGCAGCTTGCGGTGGCATATCTTCAGGATAACGGTATTCTTCGAATTGATAAGCCTGCCAGGCCTGAGAAGGGGAAAGATTAATCTCACGATAAAAATCTTCGCCCTGAACCCCAATAAAAATTTCAAAGCAGGTCTGTTCCCACAGGAAATCCTGACGGGGATGTGCCGTCACCATGTCGGGCCACAAGATGTACTGATTGGGATCACGGATCCAGAAGCCCACATTTAAATTGCATGTGCCTTGCTGTTCAATGGCGGCAACCAGAGAGATGGCCTGAAAACGGCGATCAAATGCGCTAAGTTCGTAACTTGCCATAAGTCCTGTACTTAGTTAGACAAATGAGCGAAACGGACAAGGTTAGACAATTTTTGGTTTTGTTTCGCAGCTTTCTTGTAAAGCAGTGCAATTTTACCAATAGTTTGAACCACTTCAGCACCAGTCGCTTCTGAAATTTCAGCAATCAGTGCTGCACGCGCTTCGCGATCTTCAGCTACGATTTTCACTTTAATCAGTTCGTGATCGTTTAAAGCACGCGCCAATTCTTCGATGACATTTTCAGTCAGGCCTTTGTCACCCAGCATAACGACCGGGTTTAAAGCATGTCCGATTTGACGTAAACGCTTACGTTCCTGAATAGATAAAGACGCCATGAGAGATAACCTGAATTTTAAAACGGCTTAGTATAGCAAAAGCAAAAAACAAACGCTTTAAATTATCAGGAAATAATCATTTCCAATATCTCTTCATAACGAGCAAAACTCCTAGATTTAGATACACATGTATACTGCAAAATATGTCTTTTTCACGTACAATTAATAATTGGACGTTTTTTTATTTAGAGAGTTATGGCTACACGCATTACCAACCAAAAGTTATCTAAAAGTAGTCGTGATTGGATGAGAGAGCATTTAGACGATCCTTATGTGAAAAAGGCACAAAAGGACGGCTATCGTGCGCGTGCAGCATATAAGCTCTTAGAGATGCAAGAAAAGTACAAAATCATCAAACCCGGCATGACCGTGGTCGACTTGGGTGCAGCTCCCGGGAGTTGGTCACAAATTGCAGGTAAGTTGGTCGGCGACAAAGGTTTATTGATTGCATCTGACATTTTACCAATGGATGCATTACCTGATGTGACTTTCTTGCAAGGCGACTTTCGCGAAGAAGAAGTCTTCCAGCAATTGTTAGAAATTTTAGATGGTCGTACTGTAGACGTTGTAATTTCAGATATGGCCCCCAATACATCAGGTAATAAGGCTGTAGATCAACCGCGTCAGATTTACTTGTGTGAACTTGCACTGGATTTTGCCAATAAGGTGCTAGGCCCTAAAGGTCAATTTGTGGTAAAAGTTTTCCAAGGCTCAGGTTTTGACGAATTCCGTAAGCAAGTGGTTGATAGTTTTGATGTTCTGAAAACATCTAAACCTTTGGCATCACGTGCTCGCTCCAAGGAAGTTTTCCTGATCGGGCAGGGACGTAAGAAGGCTTTAAAATAAGTCTACTTGCCAAGTCGTTAAAAATTGTGCATTTTGTACGTTTTCAGATAATTGTAAGTTGATTTACAGCTTAAGTATTAAGGTCACCCTGAACAGGGCATGATCAAATTAGATTGGAATGGGAATAAAGCTTTGAGCGATCTTTTTAAGAATGCCGTATTGTGGCTCGTGATACTGGGTGTGCTGGTGTTAATCTTCAGCAACGTCAGTGACCGCAATCAACCGACTACAATGAACTACTCAGAGTTTGTTGCCGCGGTCAATGCTGGCCAAATTAAACAAGTTGTGATTGACGGCGAAAGAATCCGTGGCGAAAAATCGAACGGTTCAGAGTTTGAAAGTATCCGTCCGGCAGTTCAGGATCCTGAACTGATGCCAAGCCTGATTAAAAATAATGTTGTGGTTGAAGGTGAAGCACCACAACGTCAAGGCTTGCTCATGCAGTTGCTTATTGCAAGTTTCCCTGTACTTTTAATCATTTTGTTATTCATGTTCTTTATGCGCAACATGGGTGGCGGTGCAGGTGGTAAAAACGGTCCAATGAGTTTTGGTAAATCTAAAGCCAAAATGCTGTCTGAAGACCAGATTAAAGTCACTTTCACTGATGTTGCTGGTTGTGACGAAGCCAAGCAAGAAGTCGTTGAAATCGTAGATTTCCTGAAAGATCCAACCAAATTTAAACGTCTGGGTGCGAGTATTCCACGCGGTGTGTTAATGGTCGGTCCTCCAGGTACGGGTAAAACCCTACTTGCCAAAGCCATTGCCGGTGAAGCGAAAGTTCCATTCTTTAGTATTTCAGGTTCTGACTTCGTTGAGATGTTTGTCGGTGTCGGTGCATCCCGTGTTCGTGACATGTTCGAACAGGCGAAACGTCATGCGCCATGTATCATCTTTATTGATGAGATTGATGCAGTCGGTCGTCATCGTGGTTCAGGTACTGGTGGTGGTCACGATGAACGTGAACAGACACTGAACCAGATGCTGGTTGAAATGGACGGCTTTGAGGGCAATGAAGGCATTATCGTGATTGCTGCAACCAACCGTGCAGATGTACTGGATAAAGCACTTCTTCGTCCAGGCCGTTTTGACCGTCAAGTTGTAGTTGGTTTGCCAGACATCAAAGGTCGTGAACAAATCCTGAATGTACATTTGAAAAAATTACCTTCAGTGACAGGTGTGGATGTTAAGGTTCTTGCACGTGGTACACCTGGCTTCTCGGGTGCGCAATTGGCAAACCTAGTGAATGAAGCTGCTCTGTTTGCTGCACGCCGTAACAAGAACACCGTCGATATGCATGACTTCGAAGATGCAAAAGACAAGCTGTATATGGGTCCTGAGCGTAAATCGATGGTACTTCGTGATGAAGAGCGTCGCGCGACAGCTTATCATGAAGCAGGTCATGCAATTGTTGCTGAAAGCTTGCCAGGTACAGATCCTGTGCATAAAGTGACGATCATGCCGCGTGGCTGGGCTTTAGGTGTCACCTGGCAGCTGCCTGAATTTGACCAGACTAGCCATTATAAAGACAAAATGTTGAATGAACTTTCGATTTTGTTTGGTGGCCGTATTGCTGAAGAAGTCTTCATTAACCAGATGTCGACTGGCGCTTCAAATGACTTTGAGCGTGCAACTAAAATGGCACGTGCGATGGTGACCAAATATGGTATGTCTGACAAACTCGGTGTCATGGTCTATGAAGAAGATGCACAGCAATCTTTCATGGGCAGTATTGGTAGCCGCAGTATTTCGGAAACTACACAACTAGAAGTCGATCGTGAAATTCGTCGAATTCTGGATGAGCAATATAAAATCGCACGCGATATCCTGGAAAGCAAAAAAGATATTGCCCATGCGATGGTGAAAGCCTTGATGGAATGGGAAACCATTGATCGTGATCAAATCCGTGACATCATGGAAGGTCGTGAGCCTCAGCCACCAAAGGTCTATGTGGCAGACAATCCTGTGATTGATGTAACCCCAGATGATGGTCCGTTGACTCCTCCGCCATTGCCAGCGAACTAAGCTCAATAAAAAAACCACCTTCGGGTGGTTTTTTTATGCTTGTCATTTTTGTCATATCTTTTTGAGTGTTATATTGAGCGATTAAAAATGAATAAGAAAAATAAAAATGAATATGCCTGTTCTGGAATCCAGTGTTTATCAGCTTCGTCTTGAATCGTTGAGCTGGGAACATTTTTCTGATTTAGCCATCGCATGCGCTGAAGAAAATTTAGGCGAGATTTTATATAATTCAGTGCCTTATCTGCATAACTTAAAAAAATATTTTTCTCAGGCCTTTGAACAGCAAGCTCAAGGTGAACGGATGGCTTTTGCTGTCATCGATTTAAACTCCGGTCAAGCAATTGGAACTACCAGTTATCATGATATTAAGACGGAAATTCCACGTTTTGAAATTGGTTATACCTGGTATGCCAAGCGCTATCACAGAGCTTATGTAAATCGCGTTTGTAAATATCTTTTGTTAAGACATGCTTTTGAAAATTTAAATGCTCAGGTGGTCGGCTTTCGAACTGATCATTTGAATCTTCCCAGCCAAAAAGCGATTGAGGCATTAGGTGCCAAACGAGATGGCATTATCAGGTGTCATATGCTACGTAAAGATGGACAGACTATTCGAGATAGCTATATCTATAGTATTTTAGAAAGTGAATGGGCAGATGTGAAAGCATTATTACAAACTAAACTGATGCAATATTCCCAAAACAATTACTTCGAAATCTAGGTCCTAGCCTTATTCCACTTTGCTTTATTCAGCGATCCATAAGACAATATCGGGGTTATTTTGAGTGAGTATTGAATCATGCAGCTGATGCCTTTGTTACCACATGTATGGACATTTGGTGATTTAAAATTGGACTTATCCCAGCCGCATGTGATGGGGATTCTCAATGTCACCCCAGACTCTTTTAGTGATGGTGGTCGGCATAATCACAAAGAAGATGCAGTCGCACGTGCGCTTGAAATGATCGCTGAAGGCGCGACCGTGATTGATATTGGCGGTGAATCGACCCGTCCAGGTGCCGCAGTGGTAGAAGTGGAAGAAGAAATTCGCCGCGTAGTGCCTGTGGTGGAAGAACTGGCTAAACATAAGGTCATTCTCTCGATTGATACGTCGCAACCTGAAGTCATACGCGCAGCGGTTCGGGCCGGAGCACATATCTGGAATGATGTCCGTGCTTTGACTCGGCCGAATGCATTGCAGACCGCAGCAGAACTCAATATTCCAGTGATCATCATGCATATGCGCGGTGAGCCGACCACCATGAACAATCTGGATCAATATGAGGATGTCACTAAAGATGTGATACGCGAGTTATCCCAACGTGTTCAGGATGCTTTAGATGTTGGAGTAAAAGCGGAAAATATCATGATTGATCCAGGTTTTGGTTTCGCTAAAAATGCCCAGCAAAATTTAAAGCTGTTGCAAGAGTTTTATAAATTGACAGAAATGGGCTATCCGATTTTGTCTGCTTTATCACGTAAACGCTTTATCGGAGCAGTTTTGGATGGGGCAGAACCACAAGAGCGTGCAGTGGGTTCAGCAACAGCGCATTTGTTGAGTATTCAGCAGGGTGCATGTATGGTACGGGCACATGATGTTAAAGTCACAGCCGATGCGATTAAAGTCTGGCAAGCTATGCAAATGGTTTAAAAATCGAGGCTGGGAAATCCCTACATTGGCAATGTTGTTTGGCTTTTAAGCAACAATATGCTATATAGGCACGCTTAGATTAGATAGTCATCCTTTAGAGTGCCTGTAATGTTTGCAGATTTACTTCTCCCCATGTTCGATGATGAGTATTATCCCGATATTCTGGTTGCTGAAATCAAGCAGCACATCGAACGTTTTGCCCAAAAAGTCGCTAAATCAGGTTTGTCAGATCAAGAAATTTACCAGCTTGCCAATCTGACTGTGGCTGATATCAATATCATGAAACCTCAGTTCGAAGATCTGGATTCGTCTCTGGATGATACTGCCGCGGATTATATTGCCGAAGCCATGATGATGGTGGTGCAAGAGCACGGCCTGTTCGAGATTGAAATGGAAGAACTGATTACCAATCGTGAATGGTGATTTAAGAAAACCCTGCAGATGCAGGTTTTTTTATTGTCTGTTCAAATAATCTTTAAAGCTATTAAAGCGAATTGAGCCGAGTAATTGTTGCTCTTCATTCATGCATTGCTGATAAAGGTTTTGGTAATAAGCCTGCAGATTCGATTGACCTTGAATCTGTTGTGGTGTTTTTGATTTGGATTGTTGATAAGCCCAAAAAGCCAGTTGTCGGAGTTTCTGCAACCTGATCTGGTCAATCGCACTACAGGAACTTTTAAATAAAGGTTCCAGGATGACCACCCCAAAGGAAGAAATCGCTAAAATGATCATACTAATGATGACCAGTACATCCGAATGAATCAGATAAAGGTTGAGCAATAAGCTCAGAAAAATTGGAATTTGCAGATAGAGACAGTTTTGCAAACGCTGACTATAGGCTTTGGAACTAAATTGCGCCTGATATTGTGCATGCCAGATATAAGGATAAAGCAGTGCCATCAGCACAATTAAGGTGACATTAAAGGCAATCGTGGCATTCTTGAAAAAATAATATTCCAGAAATACGGAGCTGAGACTACAGGCTACACAGACCAGAAGGGACAGTAAATTAATCGCGATAACAAACTGGATATTTTGCAAGGCATTAAATTTAAAGCGGCTATAACGCAGCTTAAGGAAAAAAGCGTCTGGATGACGTAATTGTAATGTAGCGAGATCAAAGTGTTTTAATTCTGACATGGGGATTTCGCGCTAAAAGAATAAAATTCAGGCACAAAAAAACCAGCCTAATGCTGGATTTTTTATTGCACCATTTTAATAAATATTAAAATGGTGCCCGAGGCCAGACTCGAACTGGCACGCTTTGTGGGCGGGGGATTTTAAATCCCCTGTGTCTACCGATTTCACCACTCGGGCATGTGCGCAATAATAGAGGACGAAATAAAGCTTGGCAAGCAAATTCCGAAATGATTGCTTTCTTTTCAAGCAATTCCGTGGCTTCTATTCTAAAAATCAGCAAATCAACGTTTTTTAAAATTCAATATTTGCAGATCTTTAAGATGGCCAATGAAAAAGGATAGAGAGAACTATGAATTTTCATCCAGATAGCTGTCGACATCTAGATGCTTGATCGTTTTACAATATTGATGCTCATATTTCAGCAGCCGCGTATATAACCCGGCATAGTGATTTAATTGCTGTTTTAGTTCGGCATACCGAGGATCATGGCTTGAATAAAAACGTAATTTTAGTCGGATCAGGCAGGTTTGTTTATAAGCCCAAAAACAGATTTTACGTAATTGTTGTAGCTGATAGTGCTCAGTATTTTTACTATTTTCCTTGAATAAATTTTCTCGATAAAAGCGCACAAAACCAAAGCTCACGCCAAAGAAGAATAAGCTCCACATCAGCAAACTGCTTTGTATAAAGACCAGATTTAAGGCTTGCATCAGAATCACAATAGCCATCTTGATCGGAGTATGACGCAATAACTGATACAGCGAATAAGAAGAATGCTGAATCTGGTACAAAATCAAGGCGAGACTCAACATCAGGAACAGTAGAATGGCCAACATGGCATAACTCTGCGCCTGAAATTCGCTGATTTGCACAAAAGATTGCTGTACGAAATCTCCTAACATCAAACTGATGGGAACAAAAATCATGGCGGCCAAGGCCCAAGGAATTAAAAGCTTGGCTTTACCCCAGATTCCACGGATTTTAATCTGACTGTAAAACAGGTAATTTCCTTTAAATGCAGTCGGATATTGGCGCTTAAGTTGCTGTAGCAACAAAGTCACTTGCGTAGTGGGCATCATCCAGAGATTAATTTAATATATAGATGAAGCACTATAGTCGATTTTGCGCAAAATCGCAGAAGAAATGCAGTTTCAGAACGTAGCACTGTTTTAATCATGAAGATTTTAGTTTTTTAGCGACGAATTATGCGAAAATAGCCGATTCAAGATTTATTTTTTTAAGGACAGTTTATGACTGATCAATCTCCTCAGGCGTTAAGCGACATCGAAATTTTAGACATCCTGCAAAGTATGAAAAAGGATGAGCTAAATACTGAGGCGCAAGCAGCAATTCGTCAGGGTGGTAAAGCTGGTCGTCAGGAAGCGCATAAAGCAGCCTTAGTAGCATTGAATCAGTCATTTGAAGACAAGTTTGTCGAAGCCGTATCTTTGGCTTTGGGTCTAAATGCAGCACAAATCAAAAAAATCCGTTATAAAAAAGACCGGATCCGTATTTTAAAAGCGCGCGGTATTGATTATATGGCAATTGATGGTGCTGAAACTGCACAGGTACTGTCACAAATTGCCCAAGCAATTGTGCGTGAAGATGCAATTGTCACCCATGACCTGCATAATATTTTCCCATTCTGGAAAGAAGGCTGGCCTATGGTGCAATTCGATAATGCCTACAAAATTTTAGAAGATGATATCCAGATTCACTATCAAGCCGTTCTTGAGGCTTTATTAGCAAAAATCTAAGCTATAACTAGATCTAAAAAAAAGCACCCAAAGGTGCTTTTTTAATCACGATATATCAGTGCAATCAGCCAGCTGATGGGCAGAATAAATAAACGCCACCACGTGATTAATGGCCAATAAAAATACTCTCCAAATCTCAAGGTCGAGTCGAAACCTTGACGGCGACGTTCATGCGGGTAGGGAATAATGAAAACTGTTAAAACCATCAGAATGATGGCTGCGAGTAAAAGCAGGGGATTCTGTTGTTTGGCAAAGAAGAAGTAAAACAAATACAGGGCTGAATAAAAAAACAGACATGCCAATAATGCAGAAATATTCATCACTCACCTTATGATTTTTTTATTAGAATAATTTTTACTATTTCTTAGAAGGAAGAACCAGACTAATCTGATTCTTCTTGAATAACTGAATTGGTTTCGATCAAGCGGGTCACCAGTAACTGGTCAATTTTAAAATGATCGACGTCAACCACTTCAAACTTATAAGCACCAAATATCACTGCATCTGCAGGACGTGGAATCTTGCGTAATTTATACATCATGAAGCCAGCGATGGTTTCATAGTTCTCATCATCAGGCATTTCATCAATTTCAAGCGCATGCTTGATGTCTTCAATCGGCGTGCTGCCTTCAATCAGCCAGGAATTATTGTCACGTTTAATAATTTGCTGATCGGCTTCAATAGGCGTCACCCAGTCACCCATCACGGTAATCATAATATCAGAAAGGGTAATCACGCCAACGACCAGCGCATATTCATTAATGACGACGGCAAACTTTTCCTTGGTGGAACGGAAACGGTCCAGAACTTCCGATAAGGTCAAAGTGTCAGGAATAGTCAGGACATTACGGATGGTATTTTCATTGAGTTGCAGCAGCGACTGGTTGTTCAGAATACGCACCAGAATGTCTTTGGCGTCGACATAGCCAATCACACTGTCAATGTCATTGCTACATACCAGAAACTTGGAATAGGGGTATTCCGCCAGCTTTTGCCGAATACTTTCTTCCGGTTCATTTAAGGTGAAGAACACCACATTTTCACGTGTGGTCATACTCGAAGGCACGTTACGTTCTTCCAGCTCGAATACGTTTTCAATGAAATGGTGTTCCTGTTTCTGGAGCACGCCTGCCTGTGCACCGGCATCCATCACTGCAGAAATATCATCAAAAGTAATATTGTCATCACGAATAGTATTTACTTTAAACAGACGGAACAGCATGTTGGCAATCGCATTGATAAACCAAGCCAAAGGTTTGCAGACTTTAATGAAAATCTGAATTGGCTCGATGACTGAGACTGCGATCTTTTCTGGCGCAATCATGGCCAGACGTTTCGGCATCAGGTCTGCAAATAAAATAAATAATGAAGTGACGACCGTAAAGGAAAGCGCAAAGCTGATATTGTCAGCCCAAGGTCCTTGGTAAAAGCGGGAAACAAAATTATAAATATAAGGACGGAAGGCACCTTCACCTAAAATACCACCAAGAATGGCAACTGCATTTAAACCAATTTGGGAGGCTGCAAAGAAGTCTGCAGAATTTTCTTGTAGATCTAAAACTTTTTGAGCGCGATGATCACCCGACTCAGCCAGAATTTTGAGTTTGACTTTACGGGCACCAGCGAGGGCGATTTCAGTTAAAGATAAAAAACCGGCCCCCGTGATGAGTATTAAGATAATCACAATATTTTGTAAGAGGCTCACAAATCCACCTGTGGATGAATAGTATCTTGGGATATTTTTAACACAAAAAAAGACTTGAGGTGTAACAATGACATCTCAAGTCTTCGAAGTATAATCTTAAAAAATAAGAATTTAGAAGATTTTGAGTTTAATAATGTGAAAATTGAGAATTATTGCTCAGGAATTCACGGTTTTCTTCTTCAATCATCTGGCGGGCGACATATAAAATCAGCTGACGTAACCAGCGATGCGCCGGATGATGATGCAATAAAGGACACCATGCCATTTTCAATTCAAATTCAGGAATATAAAACGGCGGATCTTTGAGAATTAAATTGTGATTCTTGGCTTGCAAACGTGCAATGCGTGAAGGCAGTGTTGCGACCAGATCGACATTGGCAGCCAATAATCCCGGCATTTGATAGTGACGGGTAAAGACTGAGATTTTACGTTTCTGGCCAATACGTTCTAAAGCCTGATCGATCCAGCCTAAACCGGCCTGTTTTTCAGGATTTACCCCGAAGCCAACACCCATACCGGTTTTGGAAACCCAGATATGCTGTGCATCCAGGTAACTTTTAAGGTTTAAGTTGCTTGCGGCAGGATGCTTGTTATTTAAAAGGCAAGAAAAGCTGTCACGCCAGACCAAAACCTGATGAAAACTTTGCGGGATTTCATTAAAACGGTTGATTGCCAGATCGACCTTGCCTTGTTCCATGTCACGATATGACACGTCACTTGGCGTCAGGAAGTCTAATACCACGTTCGGTGCTTCTGAACGTAGGGCTTTAACCAGACGTGGAACCAGCGTGGCTTCTGCATAATCCGAGGTCATGATCCGGAAGACACGATTTGAGGTATATGGACGGAACTCGGTACGTGGTTCCAGGATCATCGACAGATCAGCGAGCGCATCTCGAATGCGGGGCTGCAATTCTAAGGCACGTTCAGTGGGTGTCATGCCTTCAGAAGAACGAATCAGGAGGGGATCATTAAATAAATTGCGTAATCGGCGTAAGATGTTACTCATGGCAGGCTGGGTAACGCCCAGTTGTTCTGCTGCACGTGTGACATTTTTTTCGCGAAGAAGTACATCAAGATAAATTAATAGATTGAGATCGACCCGCTCCAGATTCATAAAAGAAATACCGAGAATAAATACAAGAAATTATGATGATTATGCCATAATTGCCGGGCCTTGTGTAAAGCGTCGATGAAAAAAAAGCCATGTGCTCACTGATAAAGTTTACAAAAATTAACACAGGCTTAAGCTCCATTATTCAAAGTGTACATAAGAGAAAAGATGCACGTTAAATAGAATATCATTTAGCCTTTTTATAGAGGGAAATGAAAACCATCTTTTCGCTTTAAAAGAACATGAGAAAGGCTGTTCTTACGTTCAGTATTTGAGTGAAAAGTACACTAAATCGAGAATTCATCAAGTTGAATAAATCATCAAAGATCAGTATTTTTTAAAGATAAAAGGGCATAAACCCCATATCCAGACTTAAGTCTAATGAATTATTTTTAAGCAACATGTGAAAATTTTATCCATTTTTATTTTTAAATAAATATATATAAAACATAATCTTAATATAATTTATCAAGATTGTACTAAGACTTTGATCTACTCATTTTTTAAATAAATACTGAAGATTCTTGCAGACTATTGGATTAATTTTCATAAGCCCACTAATCTTTAGCTATCCCAACGGATCGTCGAAAATCTGAACAAGTCATTGAGGGTGTGATTTGAGCGGTTCGTTGCAGAAAAATCCTAATATTATTACAGGAATATATCATGACTACATACCAAACAGCGATTGATGCAATCCGCGAATTAAAAGCGAAATTCGGTAACACTTGGGCAGACATCAGTCCTGAAGATGCTGCGCGTATGCAACTTCAAAACCGTTTCAAAACTGGTTTAGACATTGCGAAATATACAGCGGCAATTATGCGTCGTGATATGGCTGCTTATGATGCAGACTCTAGCAAATACACTCAATCACTAGGTTGCTGGCACGGTTTTATCGCGCAACAAAAAATGATTGCGAACAAAAAATACTTCGGTACAACTGAACGTCGCTACATCTACCTTTCTGGTTGGATGGTTGCAGCACTTCGTTCAGAATTCGGTCCACTTCCTGACCAATCTATGCACGAAAAAACTTCTGTTCCTGCATTGATCGAAGAAATCTACACTTTCTTACGTCAAGCTGACGCGAAAGAATTAAACGACTTGTTCCGTGCACTTAAAAAAGCACAAGAAGCGGGCGACACTGCTAAAGCAGCTGAAATCACTTCACAAATCGACAACTTCCAAACTCACGTTGTGCCAATTATTGCGGACATCGACGCTGGTTTCGGTAACGAAGAAGCGACTTACCTTTTAGCTAAGAAAATGATCGAAGCGGGTGCTTGTGCACTACAAATCGAAAACCAGGTTTCTGACGCGAAACAATGTGGTCACCAAGCTGGTAAAGTAACAGTTCCACACGAAGACTTCATCGCGAAAATCCACGCTCTTCGCTATGCATTCCTGGAAATGGGTCTTGACGACGGTATCATCGTTGCACGTACTGACTCTGAAGGTGCTGACTTGACTCAAAAAATCCCAGTGGTTAAAGAGCCAGGCGACATCGCTTCTCAATACATCAGCTACTTAGACACAACTGAAATCGACATTTCAGAAGCGCAAGAAGACGAAATCCTGATCAAGCGTGATGGTAAACTTCACCGTCCTAAACGTCTTGCTTCTGGTCTATACCAGTTCCGTGAAGGCACTCAAATTGATCGCGTTGTACTTGACTGTGTAACTAGCTTACAGAACGGTGCTGACCTTCTTTGGATCGAAACTGCGACGCCTAACGTTGCTGAAATCGCTCACATGGTTAACCGTGTACGTGAAACAATTCCAAATGCGAAACTTGTTTATAACAACTCGCCTTCGTTCAACTGGACTTTAAACTTCCGTCAACAAGCATATGACCGTTGGGTTGCTGAAGGTAAAGACGTTTCTGCTTACGACCGTGCTAAGTTAATGAGCGCTGAGTACGATGCAACTGAACTGGCTGCTGAAGCTGACGAAAAAGTTCGTACCTTCCAAGCTGATGCTGCTCGTGAAGCGGGTGTGTTCCATCACTTGATCACACTTCCGACTTACCACACAGCTGCGCTTTCTACTCATGAGCTTGCTCAAGGTTACTTCGGTACTGAAGGTATGTTGGCTTATGTTGCTGGCGTACAACGTAAAGAAATCCGCGGCGGTATCGCATGTGTTAAACACCAAGCAATGGCTGGTTCTGACATCGGTGATGACCACAAAGAAATCTTCGCTGGTGACAATGCATTGAAAGCTGGTGATGATTCTAAAAACACAATGAACCAGTTCAGCGCTTAATCCGCTTAATTGATTCACCAAAAAACCCTGCATCTGCAGGGTTTTTTGTTTGGAAAAATGCTATTAATAAATAGGGAAGAGCAATCTCAAGAACGTGCTCAAGAGGGATAATCCATAATTTCTCCATGATTGGTTTTTATCGCAGCTTTATGTGTTTAATTCTTGCATTCTAGTGCTATGTCACTGAATATTTGGATATAGCATGCTTATGTTCTGCATCAATTTACCCCTATTTAATTAAAAGTGACCCGGACTTATGCTGTCTAAATTTTTTATCCACCGCCCGATCTTTGCTGGGGTACTGGCGATTGTTGTCATGGCAATCGGCCTGTTCGCAGTGATGAACCTGCCAGTGGAACGTTATCCGGACATTGCCCCGCCAAGGATAACGGTGGCAGCAACTTATAGCGGCGCTTCTGCGGAAACTGTGGAAGAAAGCGTGACTCAAGTGCTGGAACAGCAAATCAAAGGCATTGATCATCTGCTGTATTTCAGTTCGAGTAGTGATTCTTCAGGACGCAGCCGGGTCAGCATTAGCTTTAAGAATGGTACCGATCCGGATACTGCACAGGTGCAGGTACAAAATGCGATTAATGGGGTACTAAACCGATTACCGGAAGATGTACAACGCCAAGGTGTCAATGTCTTTAAATCGCTCGGTGATACCCATATGGTAATTAGCCTGTATGATGAGTCGGGGCGCAGCAACAATATTGAACTTTCCGACTATCTGATGACCCATCTGGAACAGGACATTTCCCGGATTGAAGGCATTGGTGAGGTGGATGTTTTTGGTTCACAATATGCGATGCGGATCTGGCTGAATCCGGCAAAATTAAAACAATATAACCTGATGCCAAGTGATGTGCGTGCTGCGATTGAAGCCCAGAATACTCAGGTCGCTGCTGGTGCGATTGGTGATCTTCCAGCCATAGACGAGCAATACCTGAATGCCAAAGTTACTTCAGGTTCACGGCTAAAAACCGTGGAAGAATTCCAGAATATTATTGTCAAATCGGATCGTGCCGGCAGCTTTATTTATTTGAAAGATATTGCGCGGGTGGAACTGGGTGCTGAAAATTATCAATCTTATAGTACCAATAATGGTTATCCATCAGCAGGTCTGGGTATTTCACTGGCCTCAGGGGCCAATGCCATTGCCACCTCTAATCTGATTAAGGCTGAAATTGCCCATATTTCCCAGCAATTGCCTGAAGGCTATAAAATTGCTTACCCACGTGACAATACGCCTTTTGTACAAGAATCAATTAAAGAAGTGATCAAAACCCTGATCGAAGCCGTGATCTTGGTCATCATTGTGATGTTCATTTTCTTGCAGAACTGGCGTGCCACTTTGATTCCTACCGTGACTGTTCCAGTGGTGATTTTGGGTACCATGGCGGTGCTGTATGCACTGGGTATGAGTATCAACACCTTAACCTTATTTGCGCTGGTTCTGGCGATCGGCCTGTTGGTGGATGATGCGATTGTTGTGGTGGAAAACGTCGAACGGTTGATGCATGAAAAGCAACTGTCTGCCAAGGACGCGGCCCTGGAATCCATGCAGGAAATTAGTGGAGCACTGATCGGGATTACTTTGGTTTTGACCGCAGTCTTTATTCCGATGGCTTTCTTTGGTGGTTCAACTGGCGTGATCTATCGCCAATTTTCTATCACTTTGGTTGCGGCCATGTCGCTGTCCTTAATGGTGGCATTGATTCTAACCCCAGCATTGTGCGCGCTTATTCTAAAACCGAATCCTAAACCGGCAAAATGGGCATCCTGGTTTAACCAGAAACTGGATCATTTAAAACATCGTTATCTGAATTTGTCTAAACTCACGGTCCAGCGTCAGGCAATCTGTTTGCTGCTGTTTGCCGGATTGATCGGTGTGTTTGCGCTGTTCTATCGTGCCTTGCCGACCAGTTTCTTACCGAGTGAGGATCAGGGGATCTTAAGCTTGCAAATCAAATTGCAGGAAGGCGCTCCGATGAAAAATACCATTCAGATCGGTGAAGAAGTCCGTAAGTATTTTCTAGATCAGGAACAAGCTAATGTCAATCTGGTGATGATCCGTTATGGGCGAAATTTCTCTGGAACTGGTCAGAACCTCGCGACCGGTTTTGTAGCGTTGAAACATTGGGATGAGCGTTCCGGTCAGGACAATACTGCACAAGCGATTCGTGAACGGGCCTTGAAGCATTTCCAGAGTAATCGCAATGCACAAATTAATGTGTCCATGCCAGCTTCAGTCAATGGTTTGGGACAAACCGATGGTCTGGATTTCTGGATTCGAGACATCAATGGCAATGGTCGGCAATATCTGGAACAACAGTTTAAAGCACTGGAAGCTCGTGCCGGCAACTATACAAGCTTTGAAAATCTGGGCAAACGTTCTAATCCTGACAAAGCAGAACTACGTGTCAATATTGACCAGAAACAGGCCATGGCCAATGGTCTGACTCAATCGGCGATTAACAGTACCTTATCCAGTGCCTGGGGCGGCAGTTATATTAATGACTTTATTGATCGCGGCCGGATTAAACGGGTGATCATGCAGGGTGATGCAGAATTCCGTTCCAAGCCGGAAGATCTGGCGCAGTGGCATGTGCGAAATGACCAGAATCAGATGGTGCCTTTCAGCAACTTCTCGCAAGTGGGCTGGAGTGGTGGCCCTGAAGTGGTCAACCGCTTTATGGGGTATACCGCATTGCAAATGGAAGCGGATCGGGCCAAAGACAGCAGTTCCGGTCAGGCCATGCAGGATGTGGAAGCTTTGATTGCCGAGCAGGACGGAGTCGATGTGGTCTGGAGCGGTCTTTCCTTTGAGGAAAAACAGTCCAATAATCAGGCGATCTGGCTGTATCTGATTTCAATTGGCTTTATTTTTCTGTGTCTGGCGGCTTTATATGAAAGCTGGAGCATTCCAACCGCCGTGATGTCGGCAATTCCACTGGGGATTGGCGGCAATATTATTTTTAGTTATCTGGCTGGTTTCCCGAATGATATCTATTTCCAGATTGCCTTGCTGACCACCATCGGTCTGTCCTGTAAGAATGCTATTTTGATTGTAGAATTTGCTTCATTAGCGCAGCAGCAAGGTAAATCGGTAGTAGAAGCCGCACTAGAAGGTGCGTCTTTGCGACTACGTCCGATCTTGATGACTTCTTTGGCCTTTGGCGCCGGAATTTTACCGCTGGTCTTTGCTACAGGGGCAGGTGCGGTAAGTCGTCAGGAAATTGGGGTGAGTGTATTTGGTGGTGTCATTTTTGGAACATTGCTGGTGCTGATTTTTATTCCATTTATGTATGTTTTGATTCGCCAACTCATCATCAAAAAATCGCGTGCTTAAAACAAAGGAAAACTCTAGAGCTTAAAAATCCCCGTTTATACGGGGATTTTTTTATCGTTAAAATTTATCCGATAGCTGGTTGCGTTTTCAGCATGGTGTGAAAATTGCTATAGAAATCATCTATTCATACAAGAATGCGTCGTGAGAATGCATCTGATGGGGATTTTTATTCATGTTGTCACGCTTTTTTATTTATCGACCTAAATTTGCAACCGTGATTGCCATTATCATGATGGTATTAGGAATTTTTGCACTGCAAAAAATTCCGATTGAGCATATGCCGAATATGGATGCACCTGCGTTAGGTGTTTCTGCGGGGTATCGTGGTGCATCTGCGGAAACCGTTGAGCAATCAGTCACGCAAATTTTAGAACAAGCGATAAAAGGCATTGAAGGTTTGGAAAGCTTTCAGTCCAACAGTAGCGTGGGGCGTGCAAATCTGGCCCTGTCGTTTGAGCAAGGCGTGGATCTCGATCAGGCATTGTTGCAAGTGCAAAATGCGGTCAATGGTGTGCTAAGTCGATTGCCTGAAGAAACCCAGCAAAATGGAGTGGCTGTTTATAAACAAGGTTATGATCAATTTGCATTACTGAGTTTATATGATGAATCAGGGAAGGCGACACCTACAGAGCTTGCTGACTATTTAATGGTGCATGTCGAACCGCGTTTTTCCCGTATTGACGGGATGGGTGAAGTGGAACTTTATGGCGCAGGCTATGCGATGCGCATTTGGCTCAATCCACATAAACTACGCCAATTTAATTTGATGCCGAGTGATATTCGCAATGCAGTCGAGACACAAAATGCACCACTTGTGTCTGGTTCTATTGGTGGATTACCGACAACACAAGATCAATACATGAATGCCAAGGTCAGTGCGGGATCACGTTTAAGTAGCATTGATGAATTTGAAGAAATCATTGTGAAGACAACAGATTCAGGTTCAGTACTGTACTTGAAAGATGTTGCACGTGTTGAGTTAGGGGCAGAAAGTTATAACCATTTAAATTATACCAACGGTCATTTATCCGCTGCATTATCGATTCAATTGGCGCCACGGAGTAATGCCATTGCGGTTTCAGAGCAGATGCAAACGGTATTGAAAAATGCCCAAGCCAATTTGCCTGCACATTATCAATTGCGTATGACTATGGACAGAACCCCATTTATTACCAGTTCAATTGAACAAGTCGCGAAAACTTTGGTCGAAGCGATGGTACTGGTGGTCTTGGTGATGTTTATCTTCCTGCAAAACTGGCGCGCTACTATTATTCCTGCAGTCACGATTCCGATTGTAGTTTTAGCCACATTTGCGGTGCTGTATGTATTGGGAATGAGCTTAAACAGTTTTACCTTGTTTGCCCTGATTTTGGCGATTGGTCTGTTGGTTGATGATGCCATTGTGGTCATGGAAAATATTGAACGTTTAATGCATGAAGAACATTTGGATGCTCAGGCTGCAGCTTTAAAGTCAATGAAGGAAATTAGCGGTGCATTGATCGGGATTACATTGGTCTTAACTGCTGTATTTATTCCCATGGCATTTTTTGGCAGTATGACAGGGGTCATCTATCGTCAGTTTTCCATCACGTTGGTCGTGGCAATGCTACTTTCTTTATTGGTGGCACTTATCATCACCCCTACATTTGCAGCGCAACTGCTAAAGCGTCAACCACATCAACCAAAATGGGCACAGCGTTTTAATCGTGGCATGGATAAGCTCACCATACGTTACCAAAAGCTTTCTGCACGTAGCATGCAGTTTAAAATGACGATGTTGGCTGTATTTAGTATATGTGTTTTAGGCTTTGGCTGGCTTTATAAAACCTTGCCCGAAGGGCTAATGCCAACGGAAGATATGGGCTTTGTCATGGGTCAAATTGTGATGCCGGGCAATGCACCACGTTCTGAGATAGAAAAAGTAGGGCGTGAAGTCCAGGACTATTTAATGCAACATGAATCTGAGCGCATTCAAAGCATTGGGATTTGGTATAGCGGAAACAATGTTGGGGTTGGGCCTTATCGTGGTCAGCTATTTGTCGTATTAAAGGACTGGGCAGCGCGTAAAAATCCTGAAGATACCGTCTTTGGTATTGTAGATCGTGCACAAAAGCACTTTGCCAATCATACCAATGCCCAGATTTTCTTTATGGCACCTTCTATGTCAAGTAATGGACGTGTGGTCGACTTCTGGTTACAAGATCTAGATTCACGGGGTAGCGAGTTTTTACAGCAATCCTTCTCTGAGATTGAAACTCGTGCCAAAGCAAAATCATCGATTGAATATTTACAACTTGATGTACCCAAAGAAAGTGCCGAGCTGAATATTAAACTGGATGTAGAACGTTTACTCAAATATGCCGTACCTCAGCAAAGTTTTAATAGTACGTTGGCTGCGGCTTGGAGTGGTACTTATATCAACGACTTTATTGATCGTGGACAAATCAAACGGGTCATCATGCAAGGCGAAGCGGAGTTCCGTTCTAAACCTGAAGATTTGGCACATTGGCATGTTCGTAATAGCACAGGCGAAATGTTATCGTTTAATCAATTCACTACGCTGAATTGGCAAGGTGGACCGAATAGTATCAACCGTTATATGGGCTATAACGCCGTGCCTGTATATGCAGGTATTCCCAAAGATCAATTTTCGAGTCAAACCATGCAAGATGTCGAAGCTTTAGTCGATGAACAAGACGGAGTAAATTTGGCCTGGAGTGGAGCCGCCTTAGAAGAAAAACGTAGCAGTGGGCAAGCTATTTTCTTGTATCTAATTTCGATTGCCTTTATTTTCTTATGTTTAACGGCACTCTATGAAAGCTGGACGATTCCTGCTGTGGTGTTGACCGCGATTCCTCTGGGCGTGGGAGGAAGTATTCTGTTCTGTGTCTGGTTTGGTTTTGCGAACGATATTTACTTTCATATCGCCTTGCTGACGACTATCGGTCTGTCCTGTAAAAATGCAATTTTGATTGTAGAATTTGCTGCACAAGCAGAGCGGGCAGGTCATACTCCGGTTCAGGCCGCGATACTGGCCGCGGGCTTACGCTTGCGTCCTATTCTCATGACCTCCATTGCATTTGCAGCGGGCGTACTGCCTTTGATGTTTGCCACCGGCGTCAGTGCAATCAGCCGGCAGGAGATTGGCAGTAGTGTTTTTGGTGGGGTGCTATTTGCCACTGTCCTGGTACTGCTGTTTATTCCCTTTATGTATGTATTGATTCGTAGTCTGATGATTAAAAAAACGGTTTCTCAATCAGTGGTGATAGAGCATCCATCTTTAGAAAGTGAACAAGCCTGACTCAGTCAGGCTTTTTTCTGGCTAAATATCGAGGAATTGATTTATACAAAAAATATCGTCATATTGCAGCATGATCATTAAAATTATTCACATGAAAAATTAGGATACATAGGGATCAGGACAAACCTCTCTTGAATGCCAGACTTTTATAATGAGCTGCTTATGCCGACAATTTCAGAAAAAATCCAGCATATCCAACAACAATTGCATTCTGAAAATCACAACATTGCTGTAGGTTTACTCAGTCAGCTGAATGTCGCCGATCAGGCGCGCATTTTAAGTCGTTTAGATGCTCGGCAACAGGCCCGAATTTTAAAGGAACTGAATGAACCTAGCTTGGTCTATGCTTTTATGCCCCTAGGGCAGCAGTTAAACGTGGCACAGCACTTATCTATTTCAGAACTTGTTCCTATTCTGGATGCAATGCCTTCTGATGATTTTGTCGATATTTATAAGCAGTTTTCGCCGCCGCTACAGCTGCAATTGATGGGCGCATTATCTGAAGAATCCCAGCAGACACTCAAAGATCTGGCCATCTATCCGGAAGGTACAGCGGGTGCCATGATGAGCTCACGTTTTGTGACGCTCTCACCCGATTTAACCATGGATGAAGCGATAAAGGCTTTACGTGTGGTGGCCGCCGGGCAGGAAACCCTGTATCTGATATATATTGTCGATGCAGAAAAACGGCTGATCGGTGTGATTTCCTTAAGGCAGATCATACAGGCCTTACCTGAGCTGAGCATTGCCAAAGTGATGCAGCGTGACGTCATTTCTGCTCAGGTAACAGATGATCAGGAGATTGTGGCCCGAGCTTTAGCCTACTATGATTTTATTGCTCTGCCTGTGGTTGATGCGCAGCAAAAACTCTTAGGAATTGTCACCTATGACGATGCTATGGATATTGTCGAGGCCGAAACCACCGAAGATATTTTAAAGTCGGGTGCAGTAACGCCATTGATTGAGTTGAGCCTCAAAACTGCCCCGATTTTGACCCTGTATCAGAAGCGGGTCTTTTGGCTGGTCATTCTGGTTTTTGGCAGTCTGCTCTCTGGAATCGGGATTGCACACTTTGAAGAGATCATTGCCGCACATATCGTGCTGGTATTTTTCTTACCACTTTTGGTGGGTAGTGGTGGGAATGCCGGTTCGCAATCAGCCACCTTGATGGTGCGTGCCTTGGCCACAGGCGATGTCGAGTTCAAGGACTGGTTTAACCTGCTTAGTCGTGAATCGCTGGTGGCACTATGTTTAGGTGGCACCATGGCGATTGCGGTATCCATTCTGGGTTATATTCGGGGAGATATTATGGTGGCAGTGGTGCTGGCCATCAGTATGCTCGGAATTGTGTTGATGGGCTGTCTGATTGGCATGAGTCTGCCTTTTATTTTAAATAAACTCAAACTTGATCCTGCCAGTGCTTCGGCGCCGTTGGTGACTTCCATCTGCGATGCTACTGGTGTGATTCTGTATTTATTTGTGGCTTCCAAATTATTGTTTTAATTCACAGATTGATACATCAGAGTATAAAAAATACTTTATGCTCAAGAAAATCAGCATTATTTCTGGAATAACCTATGCCTGAGTCTGGACAAAAACCAAAACTAAGCCAACAAGAGGTGATACGTCTGGAACGTGATCTGGCCAAGTTTGCCAATATGATGGATTCCGTGGTGCGTATTCCATTTACCAAGCAAGGGGTGGGGGCAGACGCGGCTTTGAGTACGATTCCGGTTGCTGGAGATATTGCCGGTTTTGTACTGACCTGTTATGCCATTCATAAGGCCAAACAGATTGGGGTGCCGAGTGCCAAACTCAATCCAGTGATGAAAATGGCGGCGATCGATGCGGTAGTAGGATTTATTCCGGTGGCAGGCACGGTCTTTGATATTTTTATTCGGCCCAGTCGCAAAGCGCTCGATGTCGTGCACCTGCATATTCGCGAGGAATATCAGATTAATAGCGATCGACATGTGGTGCATCCATTTTTGCATGAAAGTCTGGAACGCAAACAACAGCAATCAGCATTCTGGCGCAATCCCGTGGTGGCCTGGATCTGGATTCATATCCCCGATATTTTAGGTACTTTATTCCTGATTGTATTTGTCTTCGCGATCGGGTGGGGTGCTATGGCGCTGTATCAATGGTTCAGCCAATGATAGGTCAGCTAAAGAATAATTGAATCCAATAAAAAAAGCCTGCAATTGCAGGCTTTTTTTGAATCAAAAATAAAGTTTTACTTAAGCACAATCAAGTTGTTGCAATGCAGCGACACGTTGTTCGATGCTTGGATGCGTCTGGAACAATGCAGCAAGGCTAAAGCCTTCTTCTTTACCCGCAGAAATCGCAAATGCTTTCATTTCTTTCGGCATGGCATCCGGCATTTCAGATTCTGCCTGTAAGCGCAGTAATGCTGAAATCATGGCTTGTTTACCTGCCAAACGTGCGCCTGCTTCATCAGCACGGTATTCACGGTGACGAGAGAACCACATCACAATCGACGATGCCAAGATACCGAACACGATATCTAGCACAATAGTAATCACAAAATAGGCAATACCCGGAGCTTCACCTTCTTCACGACCAAAGACATTGCGGTCAATAAAATCACCCGCGACACGTGCGAAGAACATCACGAAGGCGTTCACAACACCTTGGATCAGTGCCAGAGTGACCATGTCGCCATTGGCAACGTGACCAATCTCATGCGCCAATACTGCACGAAGTTCGTCTTTGTTCATACGCTCAAGCAAGCCGGTTGATACCGCAACGAGAGCATCGTTTTTGTTCCAGCCAGTGGCAAAGGCATTCGACTGGTAAGAAGGGAAAATACCCACTTCCGGCATTTTAATGCCCGCACGCTGAGAAAGTTGTGAAACTTCTTGGAGCAACCAGGCTTCAGCTTGGTTACGAGGTGCATTCGGGTCAATCAGTTCAGTACCCGTGGTCTTTTTCGCCATCCATTTAGACATGAACAGGGAAATCATTGAGCCGACCATACCGAACACAAAACAGATGACCAACAGGTTGCCTAGATTCAAGCCACCTGCGCCATGGTAACTACCGACACCGAAGAGTGACAAGATAATGCCAGCTACAACCAGTACCGCGAGGTTGGTTAGCAAGAACAAACCAATCCGCATCATTGAGAAATCCTCTTATTACAGAAAAATAATCTGATTATTAAATGTAAATCATTGAAATCAATATGCGGTGAAATCGAGAAGAATTCAAGGAAAAAATAGCATTTGGCTACAAAAAACACAGGATATTTTTTGTACAAATAAAAACATAGGTCTTTAAAAACAAAGCTGTTTAGGAATTATTCACTTAAATATATTTTTGCAGATGCTGACGCATTGGCGGTGGCATAAGAGCCTGCCGGTGCATCGGTGAAACTGCCATCCGCTTGAGCAATGATCTGACGCTGATACTTGGCAGCCTGAATATTGGAAGCTGTGGTGGTTCCAGTCGAATAATTGTCAGAACTGGCAATCACACGGCCAGTATCAGAAGATGCTGTATAGGCAGCACTAGCATTGCCAATTCCTTGGGCATATAAGTTCTGATAACGGCTGCTGACACGACGGACATAGTCCTGAGTTTCACGAAACGGTGGCACACCCTTATATTTGGCGACATTGCCTTCACCGGCATTATAGCCTGCCAGTGCCAAGGTGGTATTACCATTAAACCGTTTTAATAACCAGGCCAGATATTTGGCGCCTGCCATAATATTCTGCTGCGGGTCATAAGCGTTGCTGACATTAAAACGACGGGCAGTCGCCGGCATGAGTTGCATTAAGCCCTGTGCACCGACTGGAGAGCGTGCCTGTACATTAAAACCGGATTCGGTATGCATCACGGCTTTAATCAAGCCTTCAGACACGCCATAGGTTTGTGCTGCCTGACGAATAATCGAGTCATAGGCATTTTTATTTCTACTATAGCTAGGCAATACAGAAGCTTCACTCGAGCCCCAGTTGCTATAACTGTGAATATTGCTGTCTGGATAATAGGTTTTCTTTTCTACCTGTAGATGGTTATAGCGACTTTTCTTATTGGTCAATAAAGTACTGCCATTACTGTCACGTAACTGATAGATCGTTTGACCGGCATAAGCAAAGTGACAACAGCTTGCCAATAGCAAACCACTGATCCCATAACGCCCCAAAACATGCACATTTATTTTCATTGTTTATATTAAGTAAACACAAGCGAGATAAATTTAATAAAGAGTTTAACAAAAAATTACGGAATGAAAAGACTTGTGCGCTGCATTTATAAACGAGTTTGTAAATGCAAGTCATTTTTTACATTTTAGCAGTAGAAAAAAAAATATGATTTAATTTAAAACCTTAGGCTTGACAGAGTTAACTAATTGATTTTTATTAACAATTAAATTGATCAAAAAATGATCAATTTAAAGAAAAGCCTTATCTTTTGAGCCGGACAAGTTGTCAAGTCTGTTTCAATCCACAAAGTTATCCACAGCTTTTGTGGACAACTGTGGAAAAGTCCAAAAGATAAGCATCTTGACTAAAAAATGAACGCAATCGTTCAATATATCAATCTAAATAAAACATGAAAATGAAACTAATAAGACATTTTCATGAAAATAAATTCTTTTGATGCGATAGCGGTCCGAATCGGCTAAAATTGCGCGGTATTTTTTTTATGGGTTAATCTCGTCTATGTACTCGCCAGTTGAGTCTGAACAAGGATTTAATTTCAAACCTGAACTGCCAACAAGCTCAGCCTACTACCGTTTGTTGAAGAAGCTTCGCCGCCAGGTCGGACATGCCATTCGTGACTTCAAGATGATTGAAGAAGGCGATAAGGTCATGGTGTGTATTTCTGGTGGTAAAGACAGTTATACCCTGTTGGATATCCTGCTACAGTTCAAGCGCATCGCACCGATCAATTTCGATGTAGTGGCTGTGAATCTGGACCAGAAACAGCCAGGCTTCCCGGAAGATGTATTACCGCGTTATTTAGAAGAAAATAACATTCCGTATTACATTTTGGAAAAAGACACCTACAGCATCACCAAAAAGTTGACGCCTGAAGGTAAAACCTACTGTGCAGTCTGTTCGCGTTTGCGTCGTGGTTCTTTATACGGTTTTGCGCAGGAAATTGGCGCGACCAAAGTTGCTTTAGGCCATCACCGTGATGATATCCTGGCGACTTTCTTCCTGAACCTGTTCCATGGCGGCAGCTTGAAAGCTATGCCACCAAAACTGTTGTCTTCAGACAAAAAGAACATTCTGATTCGTCCACTGGCCTATGTGGAAGAAAAAGACATCATTAAATATGCAGAAATGCGTCAATTTCCAATTATTCCATGTAATTTATGTGGCTCTCAGGACAACCTGCAGCGCGCAATTATCAATGACATGTTACGTGATTGGGATAAAGCACATCCAAAACGTCTGCACAGCATTTTTGGCGCATTGCAAAATGTTTCGCCATCGCAGCTGGTCGATCGTGAATTATTTGATTTTGAAGTGCTGGACAGCCAGCGTGAATTCGACTTCAAAGGCGGTGATTCAACTGAAGAAGCTGTGGAAGGCGAGAACCGCCGGATCAATATGGTCAATCTGGGCTTTGCTGCAGACTAATTTTAGAACGTGTAGACATCAGCCTGCGGGTTGATGTCTGCTTATAAACATAAATAAAAATAGAACTACAAAAATTGAACGGCGCGTACAAAATTCGTTAGCCTTTGCGCTAATGATCATGATATAACAAAGCACAAGCATAATAGCTTCAACATGATGTCGTCTGGATAGTCGACACAAATGAACAAATAATTTGAGGAAAGATCATGCCTGCTTTTTTAACTGATGATTGGTTTTCAACTGTAGAAACTCTAACTGCGCAAGCTGGCGATTTGAATTTGCCACCAGCTTTGGCGAACCTTGCGATTAATTTGGTTGTAGCGGACACTACAGGTAATACTGAACTATCTTTAGATGGTGGGGCAATCAAGAAAGGTTTGTCTTCAAATGCCAAAACCACGCTGAATATGGATGGCGAAACTCTACGTAAAGTTTTCCTGGAATTTGATATGGCTGCTGCGATGCAGGCCTTCATGACCGGCAAAATCAAAGTACAGGGTGATATGTCACAATTGATGGCACTTCAAACTGCAAAGCCAAGTCAGGAACAAAAAGATTTGTTCAAGAAAGTGCTTGAAAATACTACGGCTTAATTCTGCTAAGACATTAGCCTGAATGAAGACCAAAAAAGCTTACCCTGAGGTAAGCTTTTTTTATGGCATTTTGATTAACGCTAAGGTTTCAGCTTAGATATTCACCAATTGTGGTGTGGTCTTGATATGCTCCAGATAAGCACGAATACGGGTCACATATTGTACCGCTTGACGGTAGCGACCATTATTGGCTTTATTTTGATCCAGATAGGCATATAAATTCACCCAGTTATTCGGGTTCTTGCCTTGCGACTGAATGCGCTTTTGCAACTGATTCACTGCACCTGGGCCCATATTATAAGCCACCAGTGCAAACCAGTTTCGATCTGGAAAAGGAATATGATCATAGCGACTAAGCATTTGATCATAATACTTGGCACCACCCTGAATGCTTTGAGCCGGATCAGTACGGTTACTCACGCCCATTGCTTTGGCTGTACTGTTGGTCAGCATCATCAAACCACGCACACCCGTCGGAGAAACTGAATTCGGTTTCAGATAAGATTCCTGATAACCAATGGCCGCCAGTAAATGCCAATCCAGGTCATACTGCTGCGCTGTCTGTTTAAAACTCGCTTCATAGATCGGCAGACGGTTGTTCAAATCACGTTGAATGGTGGTCCAAGATTCCTCTTTCACCACATTCTGATTATAAAATGAAGCAAGCTGCTTGATGGCACCACTTTGTTTGCCTTTGCAGACAAAAGCACTGGCCGTCTGGCTCAAAGGATCTGTAGCAGATTTAAACACCAGATTTAAATTGGTATTCAAGCCATTACTCGACAGAATAGATTCATCGCCACAAGTGGCTGAGAATGACGTCAAACGCTTATTTTCAATGGTGCGTATATCAGTAGTCGTCATGGCCAGATTGGCTTTACCCTGAGCAACCCATTGTAGTGCCGTATTATTATCAGGAACGATTTTAAAATCGAGCTTTACATTCAAATTGTTGGCATAGTTACGAACCAGATCATAACCGAAGCCATGTAGATGTTGTCCATCCTGAAATACGGTGGTCGGATTTTCAACCGCAACTACGGTCAACTTATTACTATTGACCACATGATCAAACTGAAGTGTGGTCTTACTTGCATTGATACTGTGTAGGGGAATAAATGCAGTGCTCAGTACAAGTGCTTTCAAAGGGAGAGAAGAAATTACAGATCTTAGGCAAAGCCTCGACCCAGTGGATGAACTACTGTGCATGTTGTCTCCGCTACAAGTAATTTATGCCCTAAAAATCACAGCCAACAAAGCCAGAAATTTTAACAGTTTGATAAATTCAATAAGGGTTGGGCAGTCATGACGTCATTCAAAATGACAAGAGATTTAAAGATAATTATGTAGAAAAACTACATAGATTAAAAAGTAAGCATTTCCGGAAGTTGGTGGCATATTAATGATCTAAAAAACGATTGTCAAATTTTGTACACAAATTATTTTTAAAAATAATTTTAAGGTATTGAAATATAAAGTTAATTTTTTTGGAATTTTGCCATTGTGTTAAAATGGTAAATAAAATAAGCTGTTTGTAAGTTAAAACACTGAAAATATGATCAGCAAGACGTATGAAATCCAACTTAATCACCCGTGCTGGACACGATAAATTGGTGGCAGAACTTAAGAATCTCTGGCATGAAGAGCGTCCTGAAATTACCAAAAAAGTGAACTGGGCAGCCAGTCTCGGCGACCGTTCTGAAAACGCAGACTACCAATATAACAAGCAAATTTTGCGTAAAATTGATCGACGGGTCAGGTATCTCGGCAAGCGCCTCGAAGAACTGAAAATCATCGATTTTTCCCCGGAGCAGGAGGGTAAGGTTTATTTTGGTGCCTGGGTGGACATTGAAAATGAAGAAGGTGAACAAAAAACTTTACGTATTGTCGGTGTAGATGAAATTTATGATCATCATCCGCAGCATATTTCGATCAGTTCACCGATGGCACGCGCGTTATTAGGCAAGCAGGTCGATGATGAGGCCGAGGTATTGACCCCCTCCGGCAAGAAACTTTGGTTCATCAACTCAATTCGTTATGAAAAGCCAGAAAATTCAGCAGATTAATGTAATTGATTTTATTTTGTGCAGTTGATGCAGTGAAAGCATAAAAATATTTGCCAAGCATGATTTTTGTTTATATCATGTCGGCCATGGAAGCGTGGCAGAGCGGTTTAATGCACCGGTCTTGAAAACCGACGAGGGTGTGAGTCCTCCGTGAGTTCGAATCTCACCGCTTCCGCCAAATTTTAAAAACCCAGTCAATTTGACTGGGTTTTTTATGTCTGAATATTTTTCAGTTGTTGATCCGCTTGATGCTGAATGTGGTTATTTCTCTCATTATTCTCTACTGAGTTAAATACAACTCAAGATCATTTCAAGATTCAAATCTTTGATTGAAAATACCCAGGTTGGCTTTGATTTCGGATAATTTTTAGCTGAATAAGCCGCTTTTTATAGAAGTTTCGCTAAATTTTATTGCCAAAAATCTAATTTATTTATATGATGGCGGCCAAGGAAGCGTGGCAGAGCGGTTTAATGCACCGGTCTTGAAAACCGACGAGGGTGTGAGTCCTCCGTGAGTTCGAATCTCACCGCTTCCGCCAAATTTTTAAAACCCCAGTCGAAAGATTGGGGTTTTTCTTTTTAGGCTGCAGATATTGAATACTCAATTCCTCAGTCCTGAACTCAAGGCATAAAATCTTGAAAAATGGGCGTATCGGCCAAATATAGAGTCAGAGGCGCCAACGCGCTATCATACGCCCAAGCATCATATGGATTTCATTATGAAAATTGTCGCAGATGAAAATCTGGCATTTACCGATTATTTCTTTTCCGAATTTGGTGACATTCAACATTGTGCAGGGCGAACCTTAAGCGCAGATGATGTCAAAGATGCCGATAGCTTGCTGGTACGTTCAGTGACTCAGGTCAATGAAGTACTGCTACAGAATAGTTCGATCAAATTTGTGGGCAGTGCCACCATTGGTACAGATCATTTGGATATTGCTGCATTAGAACAACATGGGATTCAGTGGAGTAATGCAGCCGGCTGTAATGCGCAAGCAGTGGCTGAATATGTCATTACCGCATTATTGCAGGTACGTCCTGAATTACTCGATGCCAATACGACATTTACCCTGGGTATTGTCGGTTTGGGTAATGTCGGAACCCGACTGGCTTATATGGCGAAGCTCTTGGGCTGGCGCGTGATCGGTTGCGATCCTTTTGTGCAAAGAGAGCAGGTTGATCAAGTCGAATTTCATGAACTGCTGCAGCAGGCGGACGCCGTTTCAATTCATGTCCCTTTAACCAAAACAGGCATATATCCAACCTATCATTTATTTAATGCTACTGCGTTGGCAAAAATGCAGCCTGACGCGATCCTGATTAACTCAGCGCGTGGGCCAGTGATTGAAGAAACTGCCTTAATTCAAGATATTAAAGCGACACAACGCCCCGTAATTTTGGATGTTTTTGAACACGAACCGCTGATTTCAGCAGAACTTCTGGATCTGGTGACTTTGGTGACTCCGCATATTGCCGGCTATAGCCTGGAAGGCAAGGCACGTGGTACCCAGATGATTTACGAAGCTTTTTGTCAAACTTTCGGTTTTGCAGCCAATAAACAGTTTGAATCCCAGCTGCCTATCTGTGAGCAGTTTTTTCAGGGGCAGGATGTAAAAATGGCATTGCAACAGCATTTATCCCAAATTTATGACATTGCTCGTGATGATGCCAATCTACGTGCCTGTCTCAAAGAAGGCAAAATCGATCAGCAGGCATTTGATCATTTACGTAAAACCTATCCGCTGCGTCGTGAGTGGGCAGCACATGGTGGGCCGAAGGCATGACGATGACGTATCAACCCACTTGTGACCTTCAAGCCATGCACGCGCGGGCGAATTTATATCGTCAAATCCGTCAGTTTTTTGCTGAGCGCGATGTATTAGAAGTCGAAACACCGATTTTGTCTCAAGCCGGTGTGACTGATGTGCATTTAGCCTCGGTACAGGCCCAGCGCCATGTGCTGGGTAAAGCGCATACACATTATTTGCAGACCTCACCCGAATTTGCCATGAAACGCTTATTGGCCAGTGGCTCTGGACCCATTTATCAAGTCTGTAAAGTCTTCCGTGATGATGAACATGGGCGTAAGCACAATAGCGAATTCACCATGCTGGAATGGTATCGTCCGGGATTTAGTTTAAAAGATTTGATGTTTGAAGTATCTGATCTGTTGAATGTGACCTTGAAAGCACGTTTTGGCGAAATACGTCCGACCATTCTGAGTTATAAGCACGTGTTCATGGATCGTCTGGATCTCAATCCGCTTCAGGCAACTTTACAAGAATTGAAAGATTGCTGCCGTCGCGTTGGTCTTAATCTGGATCTGGGAAATGATCGTCTTGGCTATATCGACCTATTATTTTCACATATGGTTGAACCGAGTCTGGGGTTTGATACCGCAGTATTCCTGACCGATTTCCCCCCTGAAATGGCCTCTCTGGCGAAAACCCGAATCGATGAAGATGGTGAACTGGTCGCCGCACGTTTTGAGTTGTATATCGAAGGTTTGGAGTTGGCCAATGCCTATGATGAGCTGATTGATGCCGACGTATTGCGTTCGCGCTTTGAGGCAGATAATGCAGAGCGGGCCAAGCTGGGCTTGCATGTCATGCCCATCGATGAATATTTGCTTGGGGCTTTACCGAACATGCCGGAATGTTCAGGAATTGCCCTCGGAATTGACCGTTTGTTGATGATTGCAACCAATCAAATGAAACTGGAGCAAGTAATCAGCTTTCCGGCAGATATTTCCTGATGGTACTGATTCAATATTTCTCAATTCCTTTTTTGATAAAGAGAAATTAAGCCATTAAAAAAGCACCCGAAGGTGCTTTTTTTATTATTCAATTGTTGCGGTTTGTTGTGCTTTAAGCTCACCAAGTGCCTGAATCCGTCGTTCAATCAGCATTTCACCAATATCCGGACCCTGAATATCGGCAGGCAGGTCTTGTGCCTTGATGGCGCGTACGGTTTGCATGGCATCGAGGACATATTGTGCTTGTGGATAAGCACGATCTTCCAGACCTAGACGGCCACGTGAATCACATTCACACGCCTGGACGAAAGCTTCGACACGTTCAGGGCGACGTAACACATCCAGACGTTGCAATAATCGCCATAAGGTTCCCGGCTTAAGATTGAAGGCCTGATGGCATTTCAGATGCTCTTTGCACACCGCCAAAGCCAGCTGCTTGGTATACGTCGGCACTTTTAAACGGTCACACAGTTCATTCACTGGCTTGATGCCACGCTCTTCATGCATGATATGTCGCGGTAATTCTTCAACCGGCGTTAAAGCTTTTCCTAAGTCATGCACTAAAACGGCAAAACGTACATCCAGGCTATAATTTTGACGACATGCCTGCTGCAAGGACATCATCGTGTGAATGCCGCAGTCAATTTCCGGATGATATTCAGGTCGTTGCGGAATGCCATATAAGGCATCAATCTCAGGGAATAGCACCTTTAAAGCACCACATTGACGTAATACTTCAAAATACACATCAGCATGGCGTTCAGATAATGCACGCGAAGTTTCTTTCCATACACGTTCCGGTGTCAATGCATTTAATTCACCCGATTCAGTCAAGCGCTGCATTAACGCCAAAGTTTCATCGGCAATCACAAAACCTGCACTGGTATAACGGGCAGCAAAACGGGCAATGCGTAGCACGCGTAATGGATCTTCGACAAATGCATCGGAAACATGACGTAGAATCCGGTTTTCCAGATCCTGTTGACCACCATAAGGATCATAAACCTGGCCGGCATCATCCATGGCCATGGCATTAATGGTCAGATCGCGACGAATCAAATCTTGCTCCAGTGTAACGCTGACATCGGTATGAAACTCAAAACCATGATAACCGGCGCCAGATTTACGTTCGGTACGCGCCAGTGCATATTCTTCTTTTGTTTGGGGATGTAGAAAAACAGGAAAATCTTTGCCTACGGGCTGATAGCCTAAGTCAAGCATTTGCGCGGGAGTTGCACCAACAACCACATAATCTTTTTCGTGATAGGGGTGTCCGAGCAAATGATCTCGAACTGCGCCCCCTACTAAATAAACTTGCATGAAAAAACCTCTATTCTTACAAGCATCATGCTACAGAATAGAGGTTTTCTCAAGTTAAGAAACGAGGCTGATGCGTCGTTATCTTGTCATTGGCTTAAAGTGCATCTTGTTCCGCTTGCTGGATTTCTGCAACAGTGAGTGCGGTCATGTTGATTACACGACGCGTAGTCGCAGTCGGCGTCAAAATGTGCACAGGTTTCGCAGCACCCAACAGAATTGGACCAATCGTTACGTTGTTGCCTGAAGTTGCCTTTAACAGGTTAAACGAGATATTGGCAGCATCCAGATTCGGCATGATCAGCAAGTTTGCAGAGCCTTTGAAACGTGAATTAGGGAATGCAAACTGACGAATGTTCTCATCCAGTGCAGCATCACCGTGCATTTCACCTTCAACTTCCAGCTCAGGCGCGATTTCAGACAGGATGTCATACACCTTACGCATTTTTTGCGCGCTGGCATCATGCTGGTCTGAACCAAAGCTTGAATGAGAAAGCAGGGCAATACGTGGTGTCATACCAAAACGGCGAACTTCTTCAGCAGCCAGAATGGTCATTTCAGCCAGCTGTTCAGCCGTTGGATTAGTATTGACATACGTATCGGCAATGAACAGGTTACGGTCTTCAAGCATCAAGGCATTCAAGGTAAAGAAAGTGTTATGACCATCTTTCTTGCCAATGATGTTGCTGACGAAGTCCAGGTGAATGTCGTAGCTTGAATACGTACCACACAGCATACCGTCTGCCATACCATGTTTCACAAGCATCGCTGCGATCAGGGTCGAGCGACGACGTGCTTCACGCTGTGCATATTCAGGCGTTACACCCTTGCGCTGCATGATGTTGTAGTAATCATCTGCAAACATTTCATAGTTCGGGTTCTTTTCCTGATCAACAATCGTGATATTCACACCATCTTCAAGACGCAGACCCAATTTTTTAATGTTGGCTTCAATGACAGCTGGACGGCCTACCAGAATCGGAATTGCCAAACCGTCATCTACCGCGATTTGAACTGCGCGAAGTACACGCAGGTCTTCACCTTCTGCATAAGCAATACGTTTAGGATCAGATTTAGCCTGTTCAAAGATTGGTTTCATCATGAATGCAGAGTTGTAGACAAACTCAGACAAACGTTGACGATAATGCGAGAAATCCGTGATTGGACGTGTTGCCACGCCAGAATCCATTGCTGCTTGTGCAACAGCAGGTGCGATTTCTAGAATCAAACGTTGATCCAGTGGGCCCGGAATCAGGTATTCACGGCCAAATGATGCCGATTTTTCACCATAGGTTGCCGCATCAGCTTCAACGTGTGCCATACGTGCAATCGCGTGGACACAGGCAATTTTCATTTCTTCGTTAATGGTGGTTGCACCAACGTCCAGCGCACCACGGAAGATGTACGGGAAGCACAGTGCGTTATTCACCTGGTTCGGATAGTCAGAACGGCCGGTTGCCATAATCACGTCATCACGGACTTCATGTGCATGTTCAGGCAGAATTTCTGGATCCGGGTTTGCCAAGGCAAAGATGATCGGATCTTCAGCCATGACCTTGACCATTTCTTTGGTCAGAATGCCCGCAGCAGAAAGACCGAGGAACATGTCTGCACCCGCAATCACGTCACCAAGCTGAGTAGCTTCGATGTCTTGTACATAGGCTTTCTTGGATTCATCCAGGCCTTCACGATGCGTAGTCAGCAGACCGCGTGAATCGGCAACGATGATGTTCTCTTTTTTAGCACCCAGAGCGCAAAGCAGATTCAAACAAGACAGTGCAGCAGCACCCGCGCCTGAAGCCACAATCTTGATGTCTTCAATTTTTTTGCCGTTGATTTGCAATGCGTTGAGGAGCGCAGAACCGACAATGATCGAAGTACCGTGCTGATCATCATGGAATACCGGAATATTCATGCGTTCACGCAATTTTTGCTCGATATAGAAACACTCTGGCGCCTTGATATCTTCAAGGTTAATCCCGCCGAAAGTCGGTTCTAATGCAGCGACAATATCCACAATTTTGTCTGGATCATTTTCAGCAATTTCGATATCGAATACATCAACGCCAGCAAATTTTTTGAATAATACGCCTTTACCTTCCATAACAGGTTTAGAAGCCAAAGGACCAATATTACCCAGGCCAAGCACGGCAGTACCATTGGTCACGACAGCAACCAGGTTACCACGAGCCGTATACAATGCAGCAGTTGAAGGGTCGCGTTCAATCTCAAGACATGGTGCAGCTACGCCAGGCGAGTAAGCAAGGGCCAAGTCACGTTGGTTGACCAATTGTTTGCTTGGTGTAACGCTGATTTTCCCCGGGGTAGGAAACTCGTGATAATAAAGGGCCTGTTGCTTTAAAGATTGTTCGTCCATCAGTCTCTCGATCGTTGTAAAGATTACCCGGTCAGCGGGCAAAGAATTTATTTATGTTCCTGAATATACCATTTGTTAGCCAGTTCGGACAGACAAAGACGGCCGTTTTTCCAACAAACTTATTGTGGTCGGGTATGGACTTAGACTTGAGATATATAAGTCTGATGTGTCTTGTCTCGCACTAAATAAGCGGTTGCATCCTGCTCAGGAAGCGGTTTGGAAAATAAGTAACCTTGGGCAATATCACAGTCTAAATCACGTAGATATTCTAGCTGCTCTTCAGTCTCGATGCCTTCCGCGACCACGGTCATGCCCATGGCTTTACCCATGGCCACCATGGCACTGACAATGGCTGCCTGCTTATTTTCCCCAATCTTGCAAACAAAACTGCGATCAATTTTTAAGGTATCAATCGGAAAATCAGCAAGATAGGAGAGAGAAGAATAACCTGTACCGAAATCATCTAGGGCAATATGAATATGTCGCTGTTTAATTTCATTCAGCAGGTTTTTGACCGCTTCCGAATTTTCAATTAAAGAAGATTCGGTAATTTCCAGCTCCAGGCTGGCGCCAGAAATCTGGTTGTCTGCAATGGCTTGGTCCAGATCATCAAGTAATTGACCACGACGCAATTGCTGCGCCACGATATTGACTGATACACAAATATGATTAAAGCCCAGATCATTCCATTGGCGAATCTGTTTAGCGGCCTGCTGGATCACTAGGCGGCCAATGTCTGAAATCAGGCTGGTCTGTTCCGCTAAGGGGATAAACAGCCCTGGTGCAATAATACCTTTTTCTGGATGGTTCCAGCGAATCAGCGCTTCAAAGCCATAAATGCTTTGATCGCTGAAATTGATTTTTGGCTGATAATACACCACCAGTTCATTATTCTGGATCGCTTTACGCAGATCCCGTTCCAGAAAAACCCCTTTGTTCTGTAATGAATGATTTTCACTGGAATAAAAGTGAATAGTATTGCCGCCAAGATTTTTGGCTTCGTTCAATGCCTGTTCGGCGCAATTATTTAAATAATCCAGCTGACGGCCATGATCAGGATAGAATGCCACGCCCATGGACAGGGTAATCACATGATCCTGACCGTAAATATTGAATGGTCTGCTAAAGGCCTGAGCGATGCGTTCACAATGGTGTTGAACTGAAGGGCGAATATGTGAGATTTCATAGAGAATCGCAAAATCATCACCATTTAGATGTGCCACAAATAGCGCTTCTGCATTGGTCATCCGCAGCCGCTGCGCCACCTGGCGTAAAAGTTCATCACCGCCGTTATTGGACAGGTATTCATTTAATGGCCGGAAACGGTCGATGTTAAGCCGAATCACAGCCATCTCTTTAATCGAGTCTTTTTGCGAAACTAGATATTGATGCAGCTGATAATTATAATAAAAGCGGTTCGGTAAGTCAGTCAGCGTGTCATAATTTTCCAGATAGGACAGGCGCTGTTCCTGTAATTTACGTTCAGTCAGATCTGATACGATACCAATATAATGAGTAATCCTGCCTTCATCATCAGTCACGGCATTAATATGCAGCCATAAGGTCGACTCTTTACCAGACAGAAATTTTGCATAAACCTCTCCATCATAAGAGCCAATCTTTTGAATCTGTTTGACAATATTGGCCTGAAAAGTACGTTGCTGGGATTTATTTTGCACTGCAATATCAAATAAGGATTTACCGATAATCTCGTCACGCTCAAAACCGCTCAAGTATTCGTAGTGAGGATTGACATCGATATAATCTAATTCAGGATTCAGAATGAAAATCCCTTCCGCAGCCTGTTCCAGTACACTGGCCACCAGCTTTAAACGTTCTTGAGACAGACGTTCCTGCTGGATATCACGACGGATGCCCACCATACGCAAGGGTTTTTTATTTTTAGGATCACGACTGATCACCCGGCCAATATCATGTACCCAACTCCAGCCACCTTCACTGAGCTTGATCCGGTAAGTGGCATCATAGCGTTCAATCTGGCCACGCAGATGCTGCTTCATATTGCGCTTAAAATAGGCCAGATCTTCAGGGTGAATCAGATACTGTAATTGCAGATGATGATCTTTGGAATCGCGCAGAATCTTTTCGTCTTTATGATTGGTTAAGGTGATGCTGCGCTCTTGAATATTCCAGTCCCATGGCCGAATACCGGCAATTTCATGTGCAAGTTTTAGATTCTGCTGCTGATTCTTCAGGTCATGATTGATCTGTTCAATATCATAGGTACGTTCCCGTACTTTTTGCTCCAGCAATTGGTTACTGAGCTGTAATTGCTGTTCAATATCTTTGGATTTATTGACTTCAGTTTTGAGTTGCTGGCACAGTTCATCAGTCCAATGCACTTGCTGTTCTGCATTTTTCACCAAAATATCATTTTCCGCATACAGACGTGAGGTGCGGCTGTGAATTCGATAACTACTTGTCGCGCACAGCAGAATCACTATGAGCGCAAAGTTTAAGGCCAGACCAAAAAAGGGATTGGAATGACCGACATGGTCAAGCTGCGACAGTAAAAAAGGGAATAAGGACGGCAAAAAGACCAGACAAAAATAGCTCAGTTTCTGGGTCAGGTAGGTCAGGCCAAATACTTGGCTTACAATCAGCAACAAGGCAGACAAGGTCAGTGCTTCAATATCTTCAAATACAGGATTGGCCTGCGGCAAATAGTAATAAATTGTATAAATACCGGCCGCGATACAGCTTCCGACTGCAAGGCTCTGCATCTGTAACCAGCGGTGCGCGCTTTTCTGATTATATTGTTCGGGTTTGAAATACAGCGTATTCACCAGCCAGCACATGCTGACCAGAAGTTCTGTCAGAATAAACCAGGTATTAAAATACGTATTAGAAGGACTATATTGAATGTGATAAATACAAAAAATATAGAGGCAAATCAACATGATACTGAGCAAAAAATAGCGACTATGGCGAAGCGTATTCGCAATTTGAGCATCATGCAAATGCTGCTGAATATAGTCGTCCTGATTATCAACCATGTGATTCAATGCCTGTATTCATCCTAAACGGTTTTCGTCCTTGTGCATTGTTGTTATAAAAACCCCAGGAAATGTGTGAAATCAATTAATAAGTATTTATTATTCTTTAGTCGAGATTAGATGTCTTAAAAGTAAAAATCAACAAAATTAAAGACAAATTTTTACCCATCCGATTAACTAAAGCACATAATTCAAAATTGACAGGGCAACAACAGGAGCAGTTTCGGTACGCAGGACACGCTCGCCGATACACCAGTTGAGAAAACCTTTCTGGTTTGCGGCACTAATTTCTGCCTCACTCAAGCCACCTTCGGGGCCAATCAGCAGGGCAAGATCTAAAGTCGCATCTGCCAGTACATCTGTTTCATCTTTATTGGGTGCTAAAACCAGTTTGGTGTTCGGAAGTTCAGTATCCAGCCATTTTTCAAGTGACATGGGCGCTAAAATTTCAGGCACAATGTTTAGACCACATTGTTCACAAGCCGCAATAGCAATGCTTTGCCAGTGATCCAGCTTTTTCTGGTCGCGATCATACTTTAAACGCATTTCACAACGATCCGAAGTCAGCAGCTGAATTTCGGAAACGCCCAGTTCGACTGCTTTCTGAATCGCATAATCCATACGGTCGCCTTTACTCATCACCTGACCGAGCAAAGCCTGGAACTTTGGTGTGCGATTGGCAGGATTAAATGCATTGACCGAGACGGTGGCTGATTTTTTAGCAACCTCGGTTAAAGTCACGTCATATTCGCCACCCTGTCCATTGAACAGGGTCGCGCTTTCACCGACTTGCGCGCGTAAAACCTTTACCCAATGATGAAATACAGTTTCCGTAAGCTCAAGGCTGACATCAACAGTTAAATCAGCATCTATATAAAAACGTGGCATTGATCGTTCTACTCAAAAAATCGGTGAAATAAAGGGCTTAAGCTAAACCAAGATCGGTGACCAGCTGACGGGTCGGGTCAGTAGTATTCATGGTGTAAAAATGCAAACTTGGTGCACCACCTGCAAGCAGACGCTCACAGAATTTAACCACAACTTCATGGCCAAAGGCTTTAATGCTAGCAGTATCGTCACCATAGGTTGCCAGTTGCTTGCGAATCCAGCGTGGAATCTCAGCGCCGGTACCATCAGCAAAGCGAATCAGGTTGCTGGCATTGGTAATTGGCATGATGCCTGGCGCAACTGGAATATCGATTCCTGCTTTCTGGATACGATCTACAAAATAGAAATAAGCATCTGGATTGAAGAAGAACTGAGTTAAAGCAGCATTGGCACCTGTATTGACTTTATCAACAAAGTGCTGAATGTCTTTGTCAAAGCTTTCAGCCTGAGGATGCATTTCCGGATAAGCTGCGACTTCAATCTTAAAATGATCGCCTGAATGTTCGCGGATAAAGCGAACCAGATCAGCTGCATAAGGTAATTCACCCAAACCTACTTGGCCTGAAGGCAAGTCACCACGCAGGGCAACAATACGGTTAATGCCTTGAGATTTGTACAGGTCTAGAAGTTCAGCAATACGTGCTTTGTCATCGCCAATACAAGACAAGTGAGGGGCAACAGGTGCGCCTTTGCCATTAAAGTCATTGATAGTAGACAGGGTGCGTTCACGAGTGGAACCACCAGCACCATAGGTCACAGAGAAGAACTCTGGATTTAAGAGTTGTAGCTCTTGATGCACAACTTTGAGTTTTTCCGCACCTAAATCAGTTTTGGTCGGGAAGAATTCAAATGAAATTGGAATCTGTTTAGACATGTTCAAATCCTTTTTATAAATACTTTTTAATTAGTTTTACCTCTCCTAAATCCTCTCTTGCGCTGAGCTTCAAAGCAGTGCTTTAAGCACGCTCAGGAGAGGATTTACCCTCGATGACATACATTTGGTAATGAATGTTCCCTCTCCCTATGGGAGAGGGTTAGGGAGAGGGTGGAGTTTAATTAGTATTTATAAGCATCAGACTTGAATGGACCTTCAACTTGAATGCCTAAGTAATCCGCTTGTTCTTGAGTCAATTGAGTCAAGACACCACCGAAACCAGCAACCATCGCAGCAGCAACTTCTTCATCTAATTTCTTAGGAAGAAGTTCTACACGAATTTGTGCAGCTTTTTCAGATTCTGGAAGATCAGCAAATTTCTCAGCGAATAAATGCATTTGACCCAATACCTGGTTGGCAAATGAACCATCCATAATACGTGATGGGTGACCAGTCGCATTACCAAGGTTCACCAAACGGCCTTCAGAAAGAAGGATCAGGTAATCATTTTCATTTTCTGAACGATACACCTGGTGTACTTGAGGTTTAACTTCAACCCACTTGTAGCCACGTAGGTAAGCTGTATCAATTTCAGTATCAAAGTGACCGATGTTACAAACAACTGCGCCAGCTTTTAATGAATCAAGCATTGCAGCGTCACATACGTGGTAGTTACCTGTTGTAGTTACGATAAGGTCTGTGTTTTGAAGAAGATCAACATTGATGTCTTCTTTCTTACCAGTTTGCACGCCATTTTTGTATGGAGATACAACTTCGTAACCGTCCATACATGCTTGCATCGCACAGATTGGATCAACTTCAGTAACACGTACAATCATGCCTTCTTGACGAAGTGATTGAGCAGAACCTTTACCCACGTCACCGTAACCGATCACAAGCGCACGACGGCCAGATAACAGCATATCTGTACCACGTTTAATTGCGTCGTTAAGTGAGTGACGGCAACCGTATTTGTTGTCGTTTTTAGATTTAGTAACAGAATCGTTTACGTTGATTGCAGGAACTTTTAAAGTACCATCACGAAGCATTTCGTACAGACGTTGAACACCTGTGGTGGTTTCTTCAGTTACACCGTGAATTTTTGCAATCACTTCTGGGTATTTTTCATGAACAAGTAGCGTTAAGTCGCCGCCATCATCCAGAATCATGTTGGCATCCCAAGGCGTGCCATTTACATTGATTTGTTGTTCAAGACACCACATGTATTCTTCTTCAGTTTCACCTTTCCAGGCAAACACAGGAATGCCTGCAGCAGCGATAGCAGCAGCAGCATGGTCTTGAGTTGAGAAGATGTTACATGAAGTCCAGCGAACTTCTGCGCCTAATTCAACCAGTGTTTCAATAAGAACAGCTGTTTGAATGGTCATGTGGATACAGCCGAGAATTTTCGCGCCTGCAAGCGGTTTTACTGCTGAGTAGCGTTTACGCAGACCCATGAGGGCTGGCATTTCAGCTTCAGCAAGTTTGATTTCTTTACGGCCGTAATCAGCAAGTGAAATATCAGCAACTTTGTAATCTGTAAATGAAGCAGTAACCGCGTTCATCAGGATCTCCTAGGAAAAAATAGATTGGATCGTTCTGTTCGCGGATGCCGTTGTTGATCAGAACGAATGTCTGACCGATGGTCGAGCCTAGCGATTTTACATTTAGTGCCTGTAAAACGTCGCAGCATCCCTCGACTAGCGCAGTATTGTACTTGGAATCTAAACATGAGCCAAGTTGAAAAAGATAATATTACTTACTTTCTTCAAGTTGAGCTTTTAATTGGTCAAAAGCTTTCCAACCTTCTTTAGTTAAATCAAATAATTCACCTTTATAACCTCGATCCTTAATTAAACCTAAATTCACTAATTCATTAAGAGCATCTTCCCATTTAGCTAATTCTCTAGCCTTATCAAGATCAAGGTTTAGATTGCCTACAAATAGGGATTGACCACCTAAATATCGCCGGAAGTGAATTTGACTCTCTGCATCGCCTGCATTTAATAATATTTGTACCATTTCCTCTGTTGGCTCAATTGTAGTTTTTGGATTGGCAACGTTTTGGGTAGAGGAAGGAAGAACATTTGTTAAGATAGATTGAACATATTCATTATTTTGAATTTGGATAGATAAATGATCTTTAATTTTTTGTTTAAAGTTAGAATGATTGTCATAAAATTCTAATAACCCTTCTTTAAGCCAAATTTGGGTTTGATCTCTTAAAAACTGTAATTGCTGTAAATCAATATTGGGAGGGTAAGACTTTTTAGAAATATATATCGAAGCTAATTTATTTTTTTCGCAGTGTTTCGCTATTTCTTCTACTGTTCCACTAACATATTCGCCAGTTGGTGAACCTAGGCGAGTCCAGAAAATACCAATCAGAATATCTGAATCATTCAGAATACTTTTGTTGATAATTTCTTGAGGCCGACTTCCCATTTGAGGGGCAACATTATTTTCCCAGCCGACAGGATTTAGCATTACACCAAATTGCTTAGAGTGAATTGCGTTCCATTCATAAATTGCATCGCGGACGAGTTGTCTTTCCTCTATCACATCACTAGGTGATGCGATCATTACATTTAATACGGTTGCTTGGTAAGCCATATTGTTATCAGAATATTATTAATATTAACGACTAATATATATGTGCTTTTTCAATTGAGCCAGATTATTTTTATAATAAAAAGCCCATCATCTGACGGGCTTTTTATTTATTCTATTTCCTGTTCAATCTCATCTGCTTTTTGTGTCCAGTAATCTGCCTTTATGTCATCAGCTACAACACCAAGACCATTGGCATAAATAAAAGCAAGATCGCGCATGGCCTGAACTTCACCCCATGCCGCAGCCTGTTTGACTAAAGAAATTGATTTCTCTACATCTTTTTCAATCACGTCACCGCGACGGTAGAAACCGGCCAGCTCTAAAGTCGCAGCAGGGTGCTTCTCAATATTGGCCTTGCTTAACCAGTAATAGGCTAACTCAAAGTGAGCTTTAGATTCTTCCGGATCTTCTTCTGCTAATTCTTTGGCATAAACGGTATAACCTTCACCTAACCAGTACATTGCATCCACCAGCCCGCCGTTGGCAGCTTTCAATGCCCATTCTTCAGCCAGAATGATGTCATCATCATGCTCGCTTTGCATATACAGCTCAGCCAGTTCAAATTGCGCTTCAGCATTACCGGCTAAGGCAAGATTGGTCAGGACAGCAGAGGGAGAAACACGCTGGGTCATATCAACATCTCAAAAATATTGTGTGTAGACTAAAAGGTTTAAAGCAAAAAAGCCAATCCGAAAGTCAGCTTTTTAAAGAGATTGGTCAATCAAATGATTAGATCAAGCAAAGAATCCCTGAGATCGAGGCGATGAACACACAGAACATTACGATCACTTTAATTCTACTTGCCAGATAACTCAGGCTTAAGCCGACCACCAGTGCTGCAAAAGTCAGACTACCCAGCCAGTAACTGATCATATTGCTGATAGCTCCTGTACACAGGCACAGAATCAGGGCGAGTATGAGCAATACCCAACCGAGAATAGTCGCAAGTTGTGTTTTTGCAGGGTTGAGTTCTGTGTCAAAAATCTGTTTTTGATGTTTGGACATAGACGTTGCAAGCGCAAAGAAACCCAGTGAAGTTAAAGCCCAAATCAGTAAGAAAAACATCATGACTGATTCTCCTTGAGAGCAACCTTGGCTTTTTTAGGCGACAAGCCTTTATGGTTTTTCACTTTTTTAAATGAAAACCAGAACAAGATCGCAAGCACCCACATCGCTAGATCAAAAGAAGCAATGACCCATTGACCATGCATAATGGTGTTCCAGATCGCCTGACCGCCGGTCAGAAAATTGACGATTGGGAGCAAGGCAAATGTCCCAGTTGCAAGCATGAGAAGCTCTAGCCAAGCTTGTCGATGACTGCGAATCATGGCATACAGTAAAGTCAGTAACCAGACAATAAAGAAGCTACGTATTTCCCAGTTCAGACGCATGTCCATGTCTGCCGGAATAAAACGGTTGGCATAGAAATAGGCAGCACAGGCAACAGGTAAACCAATAATGGCAGCGATATTGGTGACTTCAACCACGCGATAACCAAACGATTTATAGCCTTGTTTCTGTTGCTGTGGTGCACGTTTGACACACCATAGAATCAAGCCGGTGGCAATCATCAAGGTACCCACCACACCTGACATGAACAATAACCAGCGTAACGCCAGATCTACGCCACGTGCTTCATGTAGTGTGGTGAACATGTTATAGATACCATTTGCGACTGAAGGCGTTTTCAGGGTGGTTTGATCCGGCTCTAAATCACCGGTCACACCATTGAAAGCAAGGCTCGGATAAACATTACGATAAGCTACGCTGACTCCGTTTAAGGCACGAAGCTCAATTTCTGCTTTTACGGTATTTGGCTGGATGATGGTTATCGTGCCAACCGGGTTGTTTTTCCATTCTTTCTTTGCTGTTGCCAAGATCGGATTCAGATCGGTTGACGGTGCAGGAGGTGCAGCTTGCATTTCATCACGAGAGCGGCGACCTTCACTGCGTGCAGACATTTCACCGCGCTCGCCACGATTTTCTCTCTCAGCTTGCGGTCGACGTTCTTTGCTCTCACTATGGCTTTCACGGGATTCAGCCTGAATACTGTTGTCTTGAACCAAACTCTTACGTTGATCCTGAAGGAAAGCACCACGATTTTCATAAATCTGGTTTACGCCCCAGGGCATGAGGGTAAAAAGCAATAATAATAAGCCACTGAAGGTAATCATGATGTGAAAGGGCAGGGCAAATACCGCAGTAGCATTGTGTGCATCCAACCATGAACGCTGACCTTTGCCGGGACGGAAAGTAAAAAAATCCTTGAAAATTTTCTTATGGGTAATGACACCGCTGATGATTGCCACCAGCATGAGCAGGGTCGCAACGCCGACCATCCAGCGCGCCCAGATTCTTGGCAAACCATACAATTCAAAGTGGAAACGGTATAAGAATGAACCACCGCGTGTTTCACGCGCTTGCAAAACTTCGCCGGTGGCGCTGTCAATCGTCACACGGGTACCGCCACGACGGGCACGCGGATCTTCGCCGGCACTACGAATAGTCAGGGTGGTAGTATTTTGGCGTGAGTTAGGAAGCTGGATTGCCCAGCTGCCAGCATCCGGATGGTGCTGTTGCAGATAAGCCAGTGCCACACGGGTTTGTTCGATTTGAGTCTTTGGTGGAACTGATTGATGAAATTCCGGTTTCATCCAGACGGTAATTTCGTTCTGGAAAAAGCTTAAGGTTCCGGTCAAGAAAATCGCATATAAAAGCCAGCCTAAAATCAGACTGGCCCAGGTATGCAACCACGACATCGACTGGCGTGGACCTTCGGGTTTTGCATCTACTCTCATCTCAATTTCCTAAAAGCTTATAGGCGATATAGAGTAAAACACCGGGAATCGCGATCCCGAGCGTAGCTTTGAGCGTCTTATTCACCATAAATACCCAGATAAATGCAGCAGCATTCAAGCTAAAGCCAATCAGGGTGGCGGACATGGCTGCACTGCTTCCACTGTCGATAAAAAGCTGGGCAATCACGATCGTTGCCAGTGTAGCCAGTAGATAACCGCCAGCACCCGCCAGAATAAAGCGATATAAAATCATCCCACGATAAGCCAGCATATTTGCTTTGACTTTATTTTTGCTTGATGGTTTCGGTGCAGTAACTGTTCCAGTCGCTATGGCTTGCATATTCGGACTATTCATCATCGAAAATTCTATTTACAAACTTATGAAGTAATTAATGGTAATGATAACAATTATTGTTTAGATTTTAAATATGGGTTGTTGAACTATTTATATGAAAAATAAGTAAAACTGGAAGTTAAGTTAAAAAAGAGAGGGGGAAGGGAATTAAAAAAGATCAAAATGTAAGGCTTGAAAATAAAAACAGCGGCTCGAAGGCCGCTGTCTAAACTTCATTTATTCACGATTAGTCTTGCTGAATACCTGCAACCACCCAGTCCTGATTTGAACCTGCTGGTTTGGTGAAATGCCAGATTTCTGCGAACGGTTGCGGCAAGCTGTTTAAGTCTTCGCTTACCGTACCTGTAAAGCGTACGCTGACAATATACTGGCCATTGTCAGTCGATGAGTCGACGACCATCGCATTCAGATTTGAAAACTCGGCAACATCCTGATCCTGATTGCTCATGATGTCGTTATACATTGACTGATAAAGTTCAGGAGTCAGATAACGCTGAATTTCAGAAATGTTGCTTGCTGTATTCATGGACTGAATATGGTTAAAACGCTGACGCGCTACACGCAAGAATGCTGCAGGTTCAGTACCATCCGGTAACTGGCTGCCACTTTGGGTATAAGCTGCACCAAAAGGCGCGTTATTTACCGGAGCAGAACCGAACGGAGCATTGTTGCTTGACGTTTGACCACCCACATTCTGACCAAAAATATTGGTACTGTCACCACCGCGAGGTGCAGTCGGTGCCTGACCAAAAGGTGCTGCATTGGCAGCACCGCTATTTGGTGCGTATGGGTTAGAAGCTACTTTTTTTTTTGCGCCCATTTTACGGAAAATGAAGAAGGCAACAGCAGCAGCAAGAAGGATCCAGATCCAGCCTGGAATACCACCTTTTTCCTCTTCGGCTTGAGCAGCCTGAGCTTCAGATGCTGCTACACTTTGATCATCCGCCAAGGCATTGGCAGCAACTGCACCAATCGCAGCACCGGCTACACCCGCGGCAACCATGCCGCCGACACCCGGACCGGATTTTTGCTGGGTTGCAGCACCGGCAACTGGCGCTTGTTGAGCAGGCGCAGCTTGACGAGGTTGTTGATAAGATTGAGTAGGTTGTGCAGAACGTTGCATGCCGTGACTTTTACCGCCACCGGCACGTTTTGCTTCAGCTGCAAAAGGCGCAACCAATAAAACTGCTGTCAAGATACCTGTGATCAAACCGCGCTGTCGAACTTCCATTCATTTTTCCTATGAGAATAAAACCTGTTTGTACAGTCTATTTATATAGGCTTTGTGTGGAATTTCAATCAAAAATCTGTATTTTTTTTGCTCTTTATACGAAATGAGCCGGTTTACAGTTAATTGAGTTCATCACTCAGCGCCATTGCCTCGCTTAAGGCTTCATGTAAACGCGCAACTGCAATAATTTGCACGCCCTCGATGGATTTTTGCGGTGCATTGCCGCGAGGGACAATAATGTATTTAAAACCATGTTTAATCGCTTCTTTCAGCCGTTCCTGACCGTTCGGCACAGGGCGAATATCTCCAGACAGTCCGACTTCCCCAAAAACCGCCAGCTGTTGCGGTAAGGCTTTGCCACGAATGCTGGAAGCGCAGGCGAGAAGTACCGCCAGATCCGAACCTGTTTCGGTAATTTTCAATCCACCGACAATATTGACATAAACATCCTGGCCGGAGGTTTGCACACCACCATGCCGATGCATGACTGCAAGGAGCATATTTAGACGGTTCTGATCCAAACCAAGCGCTACGCGTCTTGGTTGGCCATGTGCATCATCGACCAGTGCCTGAACCTCAACCAGTAGCGGGCGCGTACCTTCGCGGCTGATCATTACAATCGAACCGGGAATCGCTTCATCATAACGGCTTAAAAAGATGGCTGAAGGATTGGAAACTTCGCGCAGACCTTTATCGGTCATGCCGAACACACCGAGCTCATTGACCGCACCAAAACGGTTTTTGACCGCTCGGATCATCCGGTAACGTGAATCCGACTGGCCTTCAAAATACAGCACACAGTCCACCATATGTTCCAGTACACGTGGGCCGGCCAGTGCGCCTTCTTTGGTTACATGACCGACCAGAAACAAAGACGTGCCACTATTTTTGGCAAAACGGGTCAACAAGGCCGCTGATTCACGAATTTGTGAGACACCACCTGGTGCAGATTGCAGGGTTTCGGTGTACAGGGTTTGGATCGAGTCCAGGATTGCCACCGCAGGACGTTGCTGGGCCAGTACTTCACAAATACGTTCGACGCAGGTTTCTGCCATGACTTTGAGCTGGTCGGTCGGCAGATCCAGACGCTGGGCACGTAAAGCCACCTGAGACAAGGATTCCTCACCGGTCACATACAGGGCCGGATTTTTGGCAGATGCCATGTGTGTGGCTGTTTGTAGCAAGATGGTAGATTTACCAATCCCGGGATCACCGCCGATCAGGACCACCGACCCGGTCACCAGTCCGCCACCCAAGACCCGGTCAAATTCGCTGATACCCGTTGGTAGACGGGTTTCATGAGAGACTGAGACCTGATTTAAAGTCGTGATGCTGGACGCCTGGCCTGCATATCCACCACCGATTTTTGGCTGGGCGCGATGCGTCACTGCCGGTGCAATGGTCACCTCAACCAGGCTGTTCCATTCCCCGCATTCAGAACACTGCCCCGACCATTTTGGATGATCGGCACCACACTGTTCACAACGATACACACTTTTTGCTTTAGCCATATTTGAAGATGAAGCGATTGAAATTGAGTGACAGCATAGCGGTGAATGCCATCGAAAACCAAGTCTTTCACCTGAAAAATCATGGTTTTTACGACAAGTCTTGTCGTTTTTATTTATGCTGATTTGAATGCTGTGCGTCAACGCCTTCTATAATGCCCATCTTGTTATGCTGGAATGGAACAGATCTTGTCACAATTGCTGAAACATATTGATGCGATCGCACGTGAAAAAAACCGTGATGTGCTGTTTGTGCATTTTGATCATTATGTACATCCAGATCGGGACGCAAACTCGGTTCGCCAAATGTTAATCGGCTGGCTAGAGCAACAGGGCATTGTCTATATGCCGTGTTTAGGTGTGGATCAAACCGTCCATAGTGAAATCTACCTAGGTGGTCTTTATCTGGATGTACCTTTTGATCTGCATCATAAAACCTATCAAAAATTGAGTGGATATCTGGAAGATGAACAGGGCAATATGAAAATTAAAGGCATTCAGTTTTTTGTTTTATCTTTAGGACTAGCGTTGGAGCTTGAATCTGAGTGGGACAAGCTGGCTTGTAGTGGTTTACGTTGCTAAATTTTCATGATGAAGAATGGAAAAGATGAAGCATAAAAAGCCACGATTGACGTGGCTCTTTACTATTTAAGTTGAGTAGTTAAATAACTTATCAATTAGGGTCTGTTGACATTTACTGTTCATAATTAACCCTATAAAGGTAGCCATAAAAATATACAGGCTAAAGCAACAGAACTTTGATAATTTCTTTTGAGCTTGTCATATCGAGTAGCTATTCCTC